>QHNB01000077.1 GCA_003217965.1 Verrucomicrobiota bacterium
TCCGAAATAAGCGAGCCAACGGTGACGGCTAGATCCGGACCAGAATCAGTCACTGCCGGAACGGAAACCGCCTCTCAGTAGAAGCGACTATCCGCGCTCCACCGGGATAGGCCGGCCGGTTTCGTCCACCGCGACATAGACGAAAACTCCCCGCGTGACCAAAACCGGTTCCGTATGTTGCCGGAAACGCTCGACCCACACCTCAACGGGGATTTTCATGGAAGAGCGCCCGATTTTTTCCACCCAAGCGTAACACGTCACCGTATCGCCAACGCCTACCGGTTGCAGAAAGGACAGCCCTTCCATCGCCACAGTCACCACGCGCGCCTTTGCCGTTTTTCCAGCGAGAATCGCGCTGCCCAGATCCATCTGGGACATCACCCAACCTCCAAAAATATCGCCAGTCGGATTTGTGTCTGCCGGCATGGCAATGGTGCGAATGACGAGCTCGCCTTTGGGTTTTTCCACTTTCAAAAAACTAGCGTCGGCGTCAGACCTGACGCACGCTCAAAAAATCAACATGCAATCTCCGTAACTGAAAAAGCGATATCGTGTGCGAACTGCTTCCTCATAAGCACGGCGGACAAAATCGCGGCCGGCAAATGCGCTCACCAGCATGAGTAGTGTCGAACGAGGCAAATGGAAATTAGTTAGGAGCACGTCTACCGCGTGAAATTGGAAAGGCGGGTATATAAAGATATCCGTCTCGCGCTCGATCCCGCGGATTTCGCCAAACTGCCGATAAACCGACTCCAAGATACGAACGGTGGTGGTTCCGACAGCAATACACCGGGCCGCATTTCTGATCGCATGGGCTGCCTTTTCTGAGACACAAAATCGTTCCGGGGGCATTTGGTGTTGCGAGATATCATCCGTCTTCACTGGGCGAAAAGTTGCCGTGCCAACATGCAAGGTCACGAAGACGTGCGGAATGGCAGCCAAAATTTTGGGCGTGAAATGCAGCCCGGCAGTGGGCGCGGCGACAGAGCCGTCGGATCGAGCGAAAACAGTTTGATAGCGCGTTTCGTCCTCGGCTCCGTGGGATCGAGTGATATAGGGTGGCAACGGTAGCAATCCGCTACGTTGAAAATCGACCTCCTCCGAGAGCAAGATCTCGCGGCCGCCATCAGGAAAATATTTTCCTGCTTCCACGCGGATGCCTTTGATGGAAACTGCCACGCCCGTGCGAAATCGTCGCCCGGGCCCGACCAAAGCCTTCCATCGACGCGGCGCGAGTTTTTGCAAAAACAGGAATTCGATTCTGCCGTCGTCAGAAAAATGTCGCGCCGGTAGGACGCGTGAGTTGTTCAAAACAAGTAAATCACTATCCCGAAGGAAATTTTTCAGGTCAATGAACCGGGCATGCTCGATCGTCTGTCGGTCACGATGGAGGACGAGCATGCGAGAGTCCTCCCGGCGTGGCAGCGGATGTTGCGCGATTAATTCAGGCGGCAACTCATAATCATAATCTCTGAGCCTCGTGCTCATCGTCATAGCATGAAAGGATTTGCCGAGACGTGCAAAATTGAGATGATCGCGCCGTGCTTGAGCCCGCGATCTCCCTGGTTCTGACGAAATTGAAGGAAATCCGTGATTCGCGGGAACAGCGACCCCGGGTTTCAAGAGACACGCTCCTGCGATTTGTGGAGAGCGGATTACAGGAGTCGCAAGCGGCGCCTGGAAAATCAGAATTGCTGGAATTGCTGAATTCTCGGGTTTCTTCCTGCACGAAATGTCCACACCTAGCCCGATCACGCACGCAAACCGTCTTTGGGGTTGGTAATCCCGATGCCGAATTAATGTTCATTGGCGAGGCGCCGGGAGCGGACGAAGATGCACGCGGTGAACCGTTTGTCGGACGAGCCGGCCAATTGCTCACCCGAATCATCGAGACGATGGGGCTTACTCGCGGCGACGTTTACATCGCCAATATCTTGAAGTGTCGACCGGACATGCCTCAAGGCGTATCCGGAAACCGACCGCCGACCCCGCAGGAAATGGAGACGTGCATTTCCTACTTGCTGGAGCAGGTAAAGATTATTCAGCCGCGCGTGATCGTGGCTCTTGGGGCGACGGCAGTGGAGGGATTACTCGGTGTGCGTCGTACGATGCGCGAGCTGCGCGGCCGCTGGCATTCATTCAACGAGATACCACTTATGATCACGTATCATCCCTCTTACTTGCTGCGCAATCCAATGCTTAGCGAAAAACGGAAGGTGTGGGAAGACATGCTGGCTGTGCTCGAACACCTCGAAAAGCCGATTACCGAAAAGCAGCGAAAATACTTCCTCAGCGCAAACGATTGAACATCGTCCGCAGGTGATCGGGCTTTGCCAACGTGATCGCCACCGATCCGATCATCGTGCGTACTTGCGAACGCGGCACTTTCACCCGTTTGTGCAAAGCGTTAAGGCCTTCGGCTTGAACTAAGGCCAAAGTTCGTGCTCCAATTAATGCCGGCAGTGACGTGGCAACACGGACGCGCGCCGATCGAATCGCCACGGAATAATCAATCCCGGCACTTAAGCCTGCTCCTGCTTCATTAATCCAGGATTGAAAGATTGGACGAAACGCAGCCGGCTCATGCTGAAGATCCTCCACCGTGAGCTCGGCGACGCGCAACTGGTCCTCGGGAAAGTAACAGCGGCCGGCGCGCAAATCGTTACCTGCATCTCGCAAAATGTTCACCAGCTGGAGACCGCAACCGTATTGCCGGCCCAATTCAAGCATCTCCGGTTCGGGCAGATTAGCGAACGGAACAAGCTTGCGGGAACAAAGGCGTGTCCAGAACTCTCCAACACAACCGGCGACGAGATAGGCATATTCGCGCAATTCTTTCGCACTAGCGAGAGCGGCCAACCCGTTGCGCCATCGTGTCAGATCGAGGAGTTGACCCCGTGTAATTGTTTTCAGCAAGACGCGAACGTCTGCTCGATCTTCCCCTGTTAACCGCGCGAGAGCGCGAAGGGAGCGTTCAACCGACTCGATCAGATTTCGCTCGGCTTCGTTCTTCTGGAGTGGAGCAAATGTTTCCCTCAATTCGCCGGCGACCCCGTTTGCATCGCCTTGGATTGCGTCCGCCAGTGCTTGGAGCATTCTGATTCGCAGATCGACATCGATCGCACTTGTATCTGCAATCGTATCGGTGGTTCGAGCAAGCAGATAGGCGCGCGCCACGGGTTCGCGCAGTGTGCGCGGCAACACGCGGATCGAAATGTAAAAGGACCGAGAAACCGGCCGCAATAGAGTCAGTTGACTCGTGTTCACGGCGAAACGTTTCGGATTTCGATTCGATCGAGGTTGGCATTGCCCAGGCCGATTTGTGCAGCCGCTTCCACGTGGACCGCCCGCTGGGCAAGGGGCGATAAACTGGCACGTTGGCGCCATTCGTCGATTTTTTTCAGCGCGATGGCATCGATGGCGACAGGATCACGACTGGCATAGATGGTGGCATGATGAAGTTGAAAATTGGGATAGGCTGCCGGCCCGCCGGCGTATTCAGCGATCAATCCATCCATGATGTTGAGGACGACTTTGTTTGAGATCACGGGCTCACGGTAAATTTCAGCAAGGCTGGAGGCCCCAAACCGCGGGTTTTGTGTGAAGCGCCTCCAATTATCCAAGTTCGGAATAGTCATGTTATAAATGCAACCAGCAATGCCGTTGGTTTCGCTGTCGCTCATGACTGGAACGTTGATGACTTTGGTCACCTCGCTCGTCAGCACACGGGCTAAATGACTTACGCTACTGGTATTTTCGGTGTCGGATAACGGAACCACCGTGCGTCCGATGTACTCGTAATCGCCCCAAACTAATTTGCCGAGGATCGGGGAGCTTACGACCGCTTGGGCATCGTAACCATCCCGGGGGGCGATGCTAATCAGCCGATAAGGTTCCGTTTTGTAACCAGCTTCAGCTGCACCCCCGAGGCTGCGATCCCACACAATAATGCTGTCGCGCGGATGACCGGCGGCAGCGAGCCCATCGACAATGGCGTTAACGATATCGCGATGGGTAGTAAAAATTTCTCCACCGATCGCCGAAATTTTTATTCCGATCTTGTCTTTCGGTGAAACGAGTGAGCTCCAGGCACTGGCAACATCAGGCTGATTCGTAACGGCCGTCACTAACCGATCCACCATCGCATGGACAATAGCCGGGTTGGTCTTGTAACTTTTGATCGCTGCTGGATTGTGGGCGGCGTAGACAACCGACGGCGTGGTAGCCGGCCGTGGCATCTGCGCTGATGCGATTTGAACGGCAACGAATATTTGGCTGAGAACGAGCAGACGCACGAAGAGGACCAGTTTATGAACAGCGCTCCGGCGCACAACTCAGACGCTGTCAGACACCTTTACGTTCATTTTCCATTTTGTGCGCGGATTTGCCCCTATTGCGCATTTTATAAGACCCGTGGTAATTCCGCCGATTTCGCCGCATTTTGTGACGCCCTCGCGATCGAAGCTAAGTGTGCGTCGGAAAAAATCTCGCTAGATCTCGATACCCTTTTTTGGGGAGGCGGAACGCCGACCGCCTTATCTACCGATCACCTCGCGACTTTGATGCGCTCGTTCGCCCAAACTTTTGATCTGCGTCGACTGACCGAGTGGACGATTGAAGCCAATCCAGGGAGCGTTTCTGCCAAAAAAGCGGCGGTCCTGCGCCGCGCTGGTATCACCCGTATCAGCCTCGGCATACAAAGTTGGGAAGACGACTTGCTGTGCCTGCTGGGTCGCGAACATGACGCCAGGCAAGCGGAGGAATCATTTCGAATTTTCCGCGATGCCGGGTTCGAAAATATCAGCGTCGATCTCATGTTTGCCTTGCCCGGGCAAACCGAATCGCAATGGCGCGCCTCACTTGAAAGAACGATCGCGCTCAAGCCGGAGCACATTTCGACTTACTGCCTGACCTACGAAGAGGACACCGAGTTTCTGGCACGTTTTGAACTTGGCGAGTTTCGCGCGCAAGACGAAATTGAAGCGCGATTTTTCGAACTCGCGATGGCCATGCTCGAAGCTGCCGGCTACCAGCATTACGAGATTTCCAATTACGCGCGACCCGGTTTTCAGTCGCGGCACAATGAAGCTTACTGGCGCGGGGAGGACTATATTGGTCTTGGGCCGAGCGCGTTTTCCACGCGCAAAAATGAGCGCTGGCAAAATATCGCGGATCATCGCGAATACGCGCGACGTTTGTCGGCCGGTGAGTCGCCGATTGCCTCGACGGAAATGCTGACGACAGAGATGAAACGGGCGGAACAGATCGCCCTTGGTTTACGTTCATACCAAGGCGTCGCTGCGGATTTGCTCGCCGCCAGCAATGCAAAGGCTCTACTCGAAGCAGGATTAGTTGCCTACAGGAAGGGCCGCGTTGTTCTCACTCAGGCCGGCAAATTGGTGGCGGATTCGGTGGCGGAAGAGCTCCTCTAGAGACACCTTCAAAGAAGGCGCCGATTCCAGCCCGGGCTACAAAACATCGACGCCACCGTAACGTCTTTGCCGTTTACTGAAATCCTCCACCGCAGCGAATAAATCCTTGCGGGTGAAATCGGGCCAGAGTTTCGCTGTGACATACATTTCAGTGTAAGAAAGCTGCCAAAGCAGAAAGTTTGAGATGCGCATTTCTCCAGAAGTCCGGATCAGCAAATCGGGATCGGGATAATAACGGGTATATAGGTGTTTGCTGAACATCTCGGCATTGATCATCGCTTTATCGATGTGGCCGGCCTCGATCTCACGCAGTAAGCTACGAATGCCGTCAATAATCTCGTCGCGACCGCCATAACTGAGCGCGAGAATTAATGTCAGACCGGTATTATCGGCGGTGCGCTTGATCGACTCGTGTAGTCGCTTTTGGCAACGATCCGGCAAATCAGTCAGCCTGCCGATTGCTTGAAGTCGCACATTTTTCTCGATCAATTCCGGGGTTTTATCTTTCAGGAATTTTTCAAGCAATCGCATCAGCGCGAATACTTCGCTTTTCGGTCGCTGCCAGTTCTCGGCCGAGAACGCGTAGAGAGTGAGATACTCGATCTTTAACTCACCACAGCCTTCGACGCATTCGCGCACGGCCTCGGCGCCTTGTTCGTGGCCTCTGATACGCGGCAACCCACGTTGTCTCGCCCAGCGGCCGTTGCCATCCATGATGATTGCGATGTGGCGCGGAACAATTTTTACCGCGGCTGCCATCACTTAAACCACGATCGTCTCGGCGCGTGTCGGACCCACACTGACGATCGACAATTTCGCGCCCGTGAGCTGCGAGATTCGGCTCACATAGTCACGAGCGAGTTTCGGCAACTGTGAAATTTTTCGCGCCGATCGGGTCGACTGCTTCCAACCGCGCACTGTTTCATAAACGGGTTCGCAATTGATCCACTGGGTGGAATCGCAGGGCGGGACATCAAGCGGTTTACCATTGAGACGGTAGCCAACGCAGATCGAAATTGGGTCCACATTGTCGAGTCCATCGAGATTGGTGATGGCGAGCTCATCAATTCCATTGATCATCGTCGCATAACGCGTGACCACGGCGTCGAACCAACCGCAACGCCGGGCCCGCCCAGTCGTCGCACCAAATTCGCGTCCCATTTCGTGCAGCATCTTCGTCACCCGAGCGTCTTCTGTTGGTAACGGTCCCTCCCCGACTCGCGTGGTATAGGCCTTCATCACCCCGACCACTCGATCCATTCGATGAGGCGGGACACCGGTGCCTGTACACGCGCCTCCGGCGGTCGTGTTCGAAGAAGTGACGTAAGGATAAGTGCCGTGATCGATATCCAGAAATGTCCCTTGCGCCCCTTCAAACAAGATCTCGCGCCCCCGCTGTAAAGCTCGACGCAAATAGACCACGGTATTTGTGACGTAAGGAGCGAGGGTTTGGCCTGCCGCAAGATAGGATTCATTAACTTCGTCAAAATCGATCGGTTTTGCTCCGAGAGCGCGCAGAATGGCATTGTTCTCGCGTATCTTGCCTTCGAGCTTTTTGCTGAATAACGACGGCTGAATTACATCGGAAATCCGCAAGCCGGTACGCGCCGCTTTATCTCCGTAAGCCGGTCCAATTCCCCGCTTGGTCGTACCGATCCGGGCCCGGCCTTTCCTTAGCTCGCGTTGCTCATCCAAGGCGCGATGGTAAGGCAAAACCAAGTGTGCGGCATCGCTAATGAGCAAGTTGCGATGAATCGTGACACCGAGATCTCGCAAACCGACGATCTCGTCGACAAGGGCAATCGGATCGATCACGACTCCGTTGCCGATGACACAGACTTTGTTCCGACGCAAAATGCCCGATGGAATTAGGTGCAAGATGTAGGTCTTGCCGCGGTGAATGACCGTGTGCCCGGCGTTGTTGCCTCCCTGACTGCGTACGATGACGTCGGCATCCGCCGTCAGGACATCGATGATCTTTCCTTTCCCTTCGTCACCCCATTGCGCGCCGATTAAGATGGTGTTCGACATGATTCGAAGGTAGGCAAAAAATTTTCCCGACCGCATCCTACCGGACGCACTCGGGATCCTACCCGAAAAATAAAAGCGCCGGCGTCAGACGCAAGGCCCGATTGTTTCAAGCTGGGGAAGTAAAAAAGGATTGCCGCCGAAATGTTGATTTCGTAAACCTCGCCTTATGCGCACTATTCTTCTTGTTATTCTCGTACTCTTGCTGATCGGTGCTTTACCCACCTGGCCATACAGTACCGGCTGGGGCTATTACCCGAGCGGCGGTCTCATTCTATTAATCATTCTCGTTCTTCTCCTGGTACGGGCATGAGTGAAAAAGGAGATTCCGGCGCAATCCTCGGCGTTTAGCAGTTTCTTTGCTGGATTATTAGGAGATTGGCCGTTACTAGGGCTGGTCCCCAAAATCAGACTCACCAGACCCGATGGCTCAAAGCCGAACAATATTATTGGCGTCGCTCGGCATCATTGCGCTGCAAGTCGCTTTCATTTCGAAAGCGAGCGCCCAGGCCGAATTATCACTGTCGTCAGGAACATCGTTCGTTCTGATAATGGATAACGGTTTGGGCGATGTTGATTCTCAAGTTGGATCGATTCAGTTCAACGGCAGCGTTGGTGCCTTTACCGGGGCGTTTGGTATTGGCACTACAAAACCGCTTAACGGAAGCGCCACTCAACCGCAGCTTACCTTTAACGCGCTGGGTCTTAGAACCTTCGATCAGGGCGGTGTTCTAACGATCTTGTTTGGCGATACTGATTTTGGTTCTGTGTCGAACGGCGCGGTTAGCGCACATATCGGAGGCACAACCTTCGACTTCGGGACTCAGCCGGGCTCGAGCCCAGTTACCGCAACAGGTCAGGTTTCATATTTAACGTTTATGGACAGCGGCAACACGCCGTTGGGAACGACCGCCGCCCTTACGACTCAGGGACCGCTTGGCGGAACCTTCGTCGATAACGCGAGCGCCAACGCAACTTTCGGTTCCAATACCTCGCTGACGCAGGAAATAATCGTTGCTCAAGGGCCAGACGCGATCACCGAATTCAGGGCGACGCTTCGGATTACTAGCGCTTTGATCGCACCAGATAATGGCTCTGCTATCGGTCTCTTTGCGGCGGCTTTGCTCGCACTTGAGGTGTACCGAAGACGATCGCGCGCTGCGAGTTGATATCGGCGCTGGCGGTTTTGCCACCTTAGGCCGGAACGACGCGTACGACCGGCAAAGGAAAGCGCAGGCGCAATTCGTCCTGTAAATAAATTTCGACGTGATGCAATCCAAACTGCTGAAATTGGACGCCGCCGAAGTAATGCACGTTGGTGGCATGTCCCTCCATCTCTTTTAACTCGAATTCGACTTCCGCTTGGGCCACGACGTGTTGCTCATCTACGCCGACGATGCGCGAGCGCTGCCGGAATTTTCCAGCGCCGCTGCACCACCGCGACCAGATGCAAAGCCGCATATAGTTGATGGGCAGGGAGGGCGCCGGCACGACGTTGACCACACCGACCAGCGTCTGCATTCCATTGAATTCATGCCGTACATCCTCACAAAGGACGCAACTCTGTAGATCGGGTAGAATGACCTCGGCCTCCATCCTCAAATTCTACCGCGCCACAACAACCAAAACAGGACAGCCGCAAGCGCGATGCGATAAACCGCAAATGGGGCAAAACCCCGCGCGCGCACCCAGTTCATAAACCACGCCACCACCCCGAGGGCGACAATAAACGAAACGACAAACCCGATCGCGAGTACAACCCAATTGCGGCTTGTCATGACGAGCGGCGCGAGATTCTCCGCAGCGTCAGCGTGCCGATGTGGTAGCAGCGTTTTCAGCAAATCATATCCCGTTGCCACAAACATCGTCGGCATCGATAGAAAGATCGAAAATTCCAACGCTGCGGCGCGCGTCAGCCCAGCGATCTCACCCGCCGCGATAGTCGTCATCGATCGCGATGTGCCCGGAAAGACCGCCGACGCGATTTGAGCGAAACCAATCCACGAAGCTTGCGGCACGGTCATATCTTCCATTCGCTCGACCCGCGAATGGCGACAGAGCGCGTCGACTAACCACATGATTACGCCTCCGATCAATAAAGCCCAGGCCATAACCCAGAGATTTTCCAGGTTTTGTCCGATCTGCTTTTTCAAAAGAAACGCCGGAATCGCCGTGACGACGAAAGCGATCGAGGTAAGCCCGAGC
>QHNB01000269.1 GCA_003217965.1 Verrucomicrobiota bacterium
ATTGGCTCTTTTACGCACTCTGCGAGCGCAATCCGGCTGGGATCAAGTCCGCCCTAGCCCTAATTCCTCAAGAAGGTGTAACTTCAGTTACCGTAAGAATATGCCGCCCATTCTATCATGGATTGGCGGCACGCGCCCTCAATGACCCGGCCACTGCCAAGGGCGCGTTTGTTGCCGCGCGCGCCGAGATGGAAAAAATCATTCGGGAACAGCCGGATTATCCTCAAGCAATGTCTGTTTTGGGGATGATTGATGCGGCGCTCGGCCGCAAAGAAGATGCCGTGCACGAAGCACGGCGAGCAGTCGACTTACTTCCGCTGGAAAAGGACTCACTGACCCATGCCGAGTTAATGAAAAACCTCGCAGTAGTCTATGCGTGGACTGGTGAGAAGGACGCTGCGCTTAACGAGCTGACGGAACTTTTACAAATTCCCGCCCCTATAAGTTACGGACAACTGCGTCTACACCCTTACTGGGATCCTTTGCGCGACGACCCGCGCTTTGAGAAACTCGTAGCAGAGTCAGCCAAGCCGGTCGCCATCAAGTAACCGGTCCGCCTGCGAAAAGCAGTGGGCGATTTGCGGCCGCAGCGCACTCGAACAGCACTCCACGATTCAATAGATCGTCGATGGCATCACTTGTCGCCTCCGCATCGGCAATAGGGAATTTTCCCAGGATCCATTTTTTCTGTCGGGGCTCTGAAAGCAGATCCAAAATTATTCCAACGTCATCGCCAACCCGAAGCGTCTTGGATTCATAACCAATCTGACCACGATGCACTACAAAACTATGACTCGTCGAACGCGTAGATATGGTACGCCAGTTGGCCACTCGATCGTGAATCCGGTCAAGGACACTCGGAATGTCGAATGTGTTTCGAAAAATCGTTGTTCCGGGAGCAACGGAGATGACGTTTTCGGAACCATTCGGAACTGATTGCGCAGTCGTGATCGTTTTCGCCTGCCTTGCGTCGAGATGCGCAAAGGCGAACTCTACTAGCCGTCTGATGAATCTGCGACCTACTTTTCGTTCATCGATTAAGAGCAGGAGTTCCCTGAATACTCCCTGGTAGCCGATCTCTCCCTTCGCGCAGCGGAACAGAATAGTAAACACCAACTTGGATAGCGTCATGTCCAGATATTCCATCACCACTCGTAGCAATGGACCGCCAAGAGCGTAGAGAAATGAAAATATCTTTGTTACACCAACGAACATTTCTCGCGGCAGTTCCGTCCTATAAAAATGGTGATTCATAAACACAGCCGGATTACTACGAAGGAATGCCGACTCGTCGCCTGCCAGAGGCGGGAAATTGAAATCGCTGATGTGCCCATCATATAAAAGCAGATTCCTATTTTCCTGGTAAAGCGCGGTCCCCGGCTCGGGTGTAAGCAGATGCAACTGCAACGAAGTTGTGGTTGGAGAAATTCGGAGACAACTGTTCAAACAATCCAAAGTTGCCTCTAAATCGGAAACTGTCTCTTTAGGAAAACCGGTAATGAAAGAGGTCGTTACATTGATTCCGAACTCCTTCGCAGACGTTAGTGTCGGCTGAAGCAAGTTAATATCCAGTCGTTTCTTAACCAACTCTTGAAGAGTTGACGATCCTGTCTCGACACCGAAATAAATGCCGCGGCATCCAGACCGCGCCATCTCGCAAAGTAGCGCTGAATCGACACAATCGATGCGAGCCGAACACGTCCAGGAGAAACTGCATGGCCGGACCTCCTCGCAAAACTCAAGGACCTTGCGGCGATTAACAGTGAAGAGATCATGTTGCAGAGAAAAGTCACTGATGTTGTAGGTGCTGTTAAGAGACTTGAGCTCGCTAACAAGTTTTCCGGCCGCCTTAACCCTGTACTTTCTGCCAAAGAATGTAGCGGTAGAACAAAAAGTACAATGAAATGGACACCCGCGTCCTGCCTCTACCCGCATCGAACGCATCCGGAGTTCAGGTATCGGATAGAAATGGAAGGCTGCCATCGATAATTGGTCGACATCCATTACCCCTGCGTCGGTCGGGGATCGATAAACATGAGACCCGTCTCGGTAGCTTATTCCCGGCATCGCCGAAAGATCTTTCCCTAAGTCTAGTGCGTCGAGCAGAGGCACAATGATCTGTTCGGCCTCGCCGCGAACGAGCACATCGAAATCGGTAAATTTCTGCATTATTTCCGACTCGAGCACAGTGGAATGCGGGCCACCCAACAAAATAAGTGTTTTAGGTTTGCGCCGTTTTATCTGGCGCGCGATTTTTACAACCGCCATGAAGTTGCAGCCCAGAGCGGTAAAACCAACGGCGCTCGGATCTCCTTCGAGCAATTGGATAGCGACCTCGTCGTAGATTGAACCGTCCAGAACCAGTTGTCCTCTGTGCAATTGCAACATTGGATCATAAAGCCGCGAGATATGTCGTGACTTCTCAACCTCGGCGATCAAGGAAATCAATCCAAGATGAGGGTAAAGTATGTAGTCACTTGGTAGTCCAGCGCTATCTAACAAAAAGTTTTGCGCAAACGCGATCCGCATGAATCAGAAAGGTCCCGCTCGCGACATCTTGGCTCAAAGAGGGCTCAAGTGCAGATATTAGCTGCTCATCAGGGGCAATTGACCGGGTGATCGCCCGGCCGAATGCTGGGAATAGCCTTGACCTCTATTTCTTTGATTTTGAACTTCGCGACACCCGACTCCCGGAGTCTTGCCTTTGCTTTCGCCGCCTCTTCCGGCGGAAGCGTGATTATAATCATCTCTTCTGTGACAATCACGTCGCTTGTTCCAGTCTTTTTCGCGCGCTTTGTTGGTTTCGCTGCCATATCCAGCGAGGGTTTCGAATTTGACCCTTCTTGTCAAGAGTGCCGTAATCGTTCGATATCACGCGGTAACGCGCGGAAGATGCTACTAGTTTGACCTGAGCGACTAATCGCCACTTGCGCCGGCCGCACCGATGAAATCAAACTTGCTTCGTACTCGCAAATCGATCGCGTTGAGACGATCTGTTGTCATCGCCGCCTGAAGAGGATCAGATATACTACACTTACGTCGACTATTAGTCAGCCGAGGCGAAAGCGAAGATCGCGAATAGTTTTAGTTCCGAAGCGTTGCTTCAGTTTGCGAAGAATCTGCGCTTTCGCGATCTGCTCGAGCTCGTAGTGGAG
>QHNB01000270.1 GCA_003217965.1 Verrucomicrobiota bacterium
TGCCGACGATGGGCGGCCAGACCGCGCTTAACGCGGCGATGGAGCTTTACCGAAACGGTGCCCTGGCGCGTCACTCCGTGAAGCTGATCGGTGCCAACGCTCAGGCGATTGCCAAAGGCGAAGATCGCGAGCTTTTCAAGGAAGCGATGCTGCGGATTGGACTGGAGGTTCCCCGCTCCGGAGTCGCCCATTCATGGGCCGACGCGGACAAAATCGCGGACGAGATCGGAGCGTTCCCGCTCATCATCCGGCCTGCGTTCACGCTGGGTGGCAGCGGCGGCGGTATCGCTTACAACCGAGACGAGCTTGAAGAGATCGCGGAGCGCGGTCTTGCCATGTCGCCGGTCAACGAGGTCCTGATCGAGGAATCGCTGGTCGGTTGGAAGGAGTTCGAGATGGAGGTGATGCGGGATCGTGCCGACAACTGCGTCGTTGTCTGCTCGATCGAGAATTTCGATCCCATGGGCGTGCATACGGGCGACTCCATCACTGTCGCGCCGGTCCAAACCCTGAGTGACAAGGAATACCAGATGATGCGTGACGCGGCCTTCGCCGTGATTCGCGAGATCGGGGTCGAGACCGGCGGCTCGAACATCCAGTTCGCGGTCAATCCTGAGAATGGCCGAATGGTGGTGATCGAGATGAATCCGCGCGTCTCGCGATCGAGTGCACTTGCCTCGAAGGCGACTGGGTTCCCGATTGCAAAGATCGCGGCCAAGCTCGCCGTCGGCTACACCCTGGACGAGATCAAGAACGATATTACTCGCGAAACCCCCGCTTCATTCGAGCCGACGATTGATTACTGCGTGGTTAAAGTCCCTCGTTTCACCTTTGAAAAATTTCCGCAAGCGGATGCGACGTTGACGACACAAATGAAAAGCGTCGGGGAAGCAATGGCGATCGGTCGCACCTTCAAGGAGGCGTTGCAAAAAGCGCTTCGCTCGCTCGAGACTAGACGATTCGGCTTAATTGGAGACGGAAATGACAAACAGGTAGATGCTGAGACACTGCGTCTGAAGCTCGCCGTGCCGAACGCCGAGCGCATTTTCTTTATTGGACAGGCCTTTAAGAACGGAATGTCGATCGACGAGATCTACGATCTGACGAAGATCGATCGATGGTTTTTGCGCAACGTGGAGCAGATCGTAGAGGCTGCCGGGCGTCTGGGTAGCGCGCGCGTGCCGCGTGCTGTGTCGGATGTCCCGTCCCACACCTCGGCTGGACCGCGGTACTCCCGTCGCCGACTTCCACATTTCGAGCGTCCGTGGAAGAAATACCTTATTACTTTCAGCACAAAGGATCGCCGGGAACTTTCGCCTCGAGCGCGGCAGATCACGCTCGATGCCATCAGGCATTTCGCCGGCCAGCGTTACGAACTATATGCCGCCTGTGTCATGCCCGATCACGTTCACCTTCTTTTCGAACCGGCGATCAAACAGGCTGACGCCGACGGAAAACCAGTCTTCTGGCCCCTTTCTTCGCTCCTTCACTCGATCAAATCGTTCAGCTCTCACGAAATCAATCAACAGGAGCAGGGAACTGGCGAGATTTGGGAAAAAGAATGGCATGACCGTATTATTCGCTCGGAAGCGGATTTGCAGGAGAAGTTTCAGTACGTCACGCGCAATCCGTGGGACGCCAACCTAGTTAGCGCGAGCGAGGGTTACGAATGGATTTGGGATGGGAATAATGACGGAGTTCTGGATTCTCGGCGAGACGCCGAGAAGAGCACTCGGGACGAGTGCGCTACCCACGCGAGCCCTCTGCTCGACCGAACCGGCCTGGTCCATGCAAAAAAGCTTGGCTTTTCTGATCGACAGCTCGCCGTTGCAAATGGCATAGCCGAAAATGCCATTCGCGCTGAACGAATAGCCCAGAATGTCGTCCCCACTTATCGGCTGGTCGATACCTGCGCGGCAGAGTTCGAGGCTTATACGCCTTACTACTACTCGACCTATGGCACCGAGAACGAACGGCGCGAAAGCGGCAAACGCAAAATCATCATCCTTGGCGGTGGACCTAACCGCATTGGTCAGGGAATCGAGTTCGATTATTGCTGTGTCCACGCTGCTTTTGCCCTGCGTGAGCTCGGGTTCGAAACAATCATGGTCAACTCCAATCCGGAGACCGTCTCGACCGATTACGACACCAGCGACAAACTGTATTTCGAGCCATTAACCCTCGAGGATGTCCTCAATATCTACGACCAGGAGAAACCGGAGGGGGTCGTCGTGCAATTCGGCGGTCAGACTCCACTCAATCTGGCCGCGGGATTGAAGGCGGCAGGCGTTCCAATTTTGGGCACCCAACCGGAAAGCATCGAAACGGCCGAGGACCGGAAACTTTTCGCCGCTATGCTTGATAAACTTGACCTGCGTCAGACTCCGAGTGGATCCGCCGTTAGCGTCGAACAGGCCGTTGCCATCGCCAATCGCATTGGCTACCCAGTTCTCGTTAGGCCATCGTTTGTGCTCGGGGGCCGGGCGATGGAACTGGTCTATACCGAAGACGATCTGAGCCGCTACATGGAAAGCGCGATCGAGGTTTCACCAGATCGGCCGGTACTGGTGGACCGATTCCTAGAGGATGCGATGGAAGTCGATGTGGATTGCATCAGTGATGGTGAGATCACCGTGATCGGCGGGATCATGGAGCATATCGAGCAGGCCGGCATTC
>QHNB01000271.1 GCA_003217965.1 Verrucomicrobiota bacterium
GCTCCTATCAGCTGCCACTGCGCGATCGCAGGATTTTGCAATGCCACTTAAGAACGGATGGTCGCTCCCTCCTTTGAGATAGTGACGACTCTAACAATTACCGACGCGAAGAAGAATCTTGGCAAATGGCTAACCGCTGCGGTTAAAGGCGAAGATATCGGCATCCTCGCCGAAGCGACAGTCGTTGCGCTGCGTCCGGTAGAAGTTGAAGCGACCGACTACGTCTGGCGGGAATATGGTGTCGCCCCGGCAGAGCTGGACGCGTTTATCGCGGCGGACAATGCACGCATCGAAAAGATGCGGCGCGAAGGGAAATTCATCATCCTGCCCAACAATTTGGAGGAAGCTCTTGAGAAAATCGCTGGTCATCGACCCCGAAGGGCAAAAACGCCTGCGCGCGCTGCTAAGAGAACAGTGGCATCGACGTCGTGTTAAAGCTGCTCGAATTAGGCGACGCATTCGGCAAACCGCACGCGCATAGCGACCTCGGTATCCGAAAATTACGGGCCGACCTCTTCGAGTGCCGGTCTGACGCTTCGCATTCTTTTTCGCGCGTTGCCGGAGGCGCTGATCCTTCGCTTCTGCGGCAGTCATGAGGAAGTGTAAAGATACCCGCACGCACGTCGAGAAAGAGCCCAGTCGGGCTGCGCTCCTATCTTAACAGCTGATATTTCAGATGCCTCGGTGAAGTTGTGCGATCGCGGGAGCAGGCGATTTTCGGTCAATCGCGGCAAAGTCTGAATCGTTAGAGAGATATTCGTAGATGGCCGAGAAATCGTCCGTGTCGTGCCCTTCGCGCATGGCCAGTCGATAAATTTCCTTGGTCACATTCGTCTGCGGCATAGCCACGTCGGATTCATACGCGCTGACCGTTGCAAGATGCATGTCTTTTTGCACCCACCGCAGTGGGAACTCTGCCTCATAGTTTCCGCTCTCGATCTTTTCCCGCTTCGACGCGAGAAAGGGCGCGACTGCGGGCGTGCCGAGCAATGAATCAAATAACGTTTTTTTCGAAATTCCGAGTCCTTTACCTAATGCCATGGCTTCGGCGAATGCCGCCATGGCATTTCCCAACAAGGAATTGATTACCATTTTCATGGAAGCGCCCATCCCATGTCCGCCGGCATGAACAATTTTGTTGCCCATGCACAGTAGCAGCGACCGAATTCTTTCCAGGTCCGCCGGATCTGCGCCGACCCAGAAAATAAGCTTCGCTTCGGCGGCGGCAGGAGCTGAGCCGGTCACCGGTGCATCGACGAAGTGAACGCCGCGTCGCGCTGCTTCGGCTGCCATTTTCTTCGAGAACGACGGATTGACCGAACTGCAATCAACCCAAAGCGCACCAGAGTTGAGGTGACCTAGAAAACCATCGCCGCCCAGCGCTGCTTGCTCGACGGCGTCGGGATGTGCCAGCATCGTAAACAGGACATCTACCTGCTCGGCGAGTTCTGGGGGCGAGTTAGAAAATGTTCCGCAGGGACCGAGTAATGGCTCTGCTTTGGCGCGAGTACGATTGAACAGGACCAATGAATAGCCGTGCTTCTCCAGGTTCGCCGCCATGCGGCTCCCCATTATTCCAAGACCGATAAATCCGATTTTCATTTAGATTTCTTTGTCAGGCTGCGCTTATTAATTCTGGTTCTCGGACGCCTTTTCCTTCGATCTCAGCGATGTCATCGTCAGTTGGACGAAGGTCAGCCGCGCCAATGTTTCCCTCGACTTGCTGCGCATTGCGAGCGCCGACAATGGCGCCGGTCACGGCTGGGTTTCGAAGCGCCCATGCGATCGCGGCCTCGCCGGGCGAACGTCCGTACCGATTCCCGACTTGGCGCAAGCGTTCAACGAGTGCCAGGTTTTTCGACAGCCTCGGCTCATGAAACTCGATATCGCGACTTCTCCAATCACTCGCTGGAAGACTCGCGGCGCGTTCCCGCGTCATCGCGCCCGTGAGCAGTCCAGACGCCATTGGCGAATAAACGATCACGCCGATTCCATTAGATCGACAGAAAGGCAGAATTTCTGGTTCGACTTCGCGCCGAACTAGCGAATACGGAGGTTGCAGGGAAGTGATCGGAGCAATCGCTTGCGCCCGACGCATTTCCTCGACGTTAAAGTTGGATACACCGATCCATCGGACCTTTCCTTCTTCCTGAAGCTGAGCCATCGTGCTCCACCCTTCTTCCAAGTCTTCTGTTGGCCAATGGATTTGGTAAAGGTCGATCGCATCAACGTTCAGGCGGCGCAGACTATCCTCACATTCGCGGCGGATAGAATCGGCTTGCAAAGAGCGATGCACGTACCCCTGTTCATCCCAACGCAGGCCGCATTTGGTGAAAACGTAAGGCCGAGGCCCGGGCCAGGTTTTAAGCGCAAGCGCGACGACTTCCTCGGAGTGGCCCATTCCGTAAACGGCCGCAGTGTCAATCCAGTTAACGCCCAGTTCGAGTGCGCGATGAATCGCGGCAACCGACTGTTTGTCGTCCTGCTCACCCCATCCGAACTCCCAGCCGGATCCACCAATGGCCCATGCCCCAAAACCTACTGGAGTGATAGATAAGTCTGAATTGCCAAGACGCTTCCTGCTCATATCGATTTTCTTAAGTTTTCTTTTCATATTCCGAGTTTGGCTTGCTTTCCTATATCGAAGCTCCCTTTTCTCGTTAGGCCGCGACACGTTGCCGGTGCGACGTGATCGAAGTTGTGATCGCGCGTATAGAGAAGAACAAGCCATGCTTTCACCATCATCAGGATCTTGTCGTTCAACTGGCCGTTGCCTGCGGCACGCCAAGCGACTGCAGGGTGTCGGGCGATAGACTTCCGGTTACGCTTAGCTGATTGGCGATCTGATATTTCGCCACCGCGTCACGCGTCGCCGGTCCGAAAATGCCATCCACTGGACCGCTGTAATAGCCCAGTTGAGCGAGCTGCGTCTGGACGGCTTGGACCGTGGCATCAGGCGCGGGGACACTGTTATCGTACGACTGACTGTCCGCATAGT
>QHNB01000078.1 GCA_003217965.1 Verrucomicrobiota bacterium
TGTGACGAAGTCCATCCCGCCCGCGCGCAGCTGCTCATAGAGTGCAATTGGCTCGGTACAGCTGTCGGGGAAATCAAAGCGGCGGAAGAGCCACTCTTCCGACCGAGCGCTGAACTTGGAGTGAATATGAAGATCGCACCGGCTCATGAGAGGTTTCGAGTGACTCGCTCTTTGCTAATCCAATCGCGGTAGGTCGTCGGATTACGGGTGCGGGAAAAGCGACGAGCGAACCGAATGATTTGCTTCCACACGCCACCGGATGCGATGTCGGACGGGTGGATGCTTAAACGGACCAGTTGCCCAATAGCGACACGGCGCGCCAGCGCCGCGTTCCAACTCAGACTAACGGCACGCCGCCAAGCCGATCGTGTGCTGTAAACAAGCGCTCGGCTCGGCTCTCGTTCGCCGGTGAGGAGATCGATCACGGTCGCGATTCGAGTTGTATATTGCATTTCGGCATCGCGTGCGGCCCGCTCGCCTTCCGCGCTGAGTAACCACGCCGGGGCAACGAATCCGATTGCTGACAAACGTACTCCGCGAAATTCGTCGCGCGCCCGAGTAATTCGGGTGAAGGCCTCGTCATACTTCAGGTCAAAGAATTCGGCTTCGTTCTGAGTGTAAGCGCGAGTGAGAAACTTCTCGCGCATTCCCTCCGATTGCCGTCGGGGGCGCTCGTGGAAATACCCATGAATGACGATCTCGTGTCCGTCGGCTTCGAGTTCCCGCAGCCAGGAAATGAAGGTCGCGTCATCGACCGATTTACCCCGATGATGGTAATCAGGCACGACCAACAAGGAGGTGACGCGGACGCCGGCTTCTTTCAAATCGGTCAGAATTTTTTCTACGCTCGGACGGGTGATCGGGGCGACGTCGTGAACAGAAACAACAAGCGAGCCGACGGGTGACTCCGCTGCAGCCAGCATCGGTAGAAAATCTGCGGCTACCCCATCGGTCATGAGCCAAATTTCTGCTTCGCGGGGCGCTCGAACAAGATGAAAATGGCGCGTTCGACAACCCGATTTCTTTGCCGCAAGATCGTGATGATGCCGTTTATTACGTTCGAAGGCTCGGAAGGCTGCGGAAAAACGACGCAAGTGAATCGGCTCGCAATTCATTTGGAAAAGATCGGATTTGTCCCGGAAGTTTTTCGTGAGCCGGGCGGGACACCGATCGGCGAGGCCATCCGGCATTTGCTGCAACATGCCGATGAAAACCATGCGATGACGCCGGAAGCGGAGCTCCTGTTGTTCGAAGCAAGCCGCAGCCAGCTCGTCCAGGAAAAGATCCAGCCAGCGCTCAAGCGCGGTGATTGGGTCATTTGCGATCGCTTTTTCGACTCGACGAGTGTCTATCAGGGTGCAGCGCGCAAACTCGACCCGCGGCTAGTCGAGCGACTGAACAGCTTTGTTGCCGGCAATTGTGTTCCTGATCTCACATTTCTCCTGGATGTTGATCGCGCGACAGCGCGATCACGCCTCAGCGCGAGAAAGATTCGGGACCGGATGGAGGAACAGCCAGAAGATTTTTATGAGCGAGTGCGGAATGCCTATCATGAATTGGCGCGACGCAATACCGAACGCGTAGTGTTGATCGACGGCTCACGCCAGGTCGACGAAATCGCGACCGAGATATGGCGAATTGTGAGGCAACGGTTTGCCGTAGATTCCGAAATCCGAACTCCCCGTTCCACACGGTAAATGGCGTTCTCTCCCGACAGTGCTCTGCAACACTTGCAGCGCGCGCACAAACAAAATCGCTTGGCGCATGCCTATTTGATCTCCGGGCCGGTGGGGAGTGGAAAATCAATGGTGGCGGCACGATTCGCGGCAGCATTAAACAAGACAACGCCCGAAGAAGTTCTCAGGGGACAAGCGTTAGATATTTTCATTACTGAGCCGACGTCGCGCTCACGGCGTATCGTGGTGGAGCAAGTTCGCAATCTCGAGCACTCCTTACAACTGCGCACCTCTGATAATCGGATAAAGATTGGAATTGTTCGGGATGCCGACCGGATGCAATCGCAAGCGGCGAATGCATTTCTGAAAACGCTAGAGGAACCGCCTCAGAATTCACTCTTACTCTTGTTGACGACGCTGCCGGAGGCGCTTCCGGAAACGATTGTGTCGCGATGCTTGACGATGACACTTGAGATTCCATCCGAGGTTGAGCGCGCGGTCGAAGAAAAGGAGCTGTTGCGATTTCTGTGCGCGGGCACAGACGAAAAACGGAGTGGAATCGAAACGGCCTATTTCGTGTCCCAAGCGATTCAGCGCTTGCTGGATTCGATTCGGGAAAGGATCAAGGCCGAACATGCCGAGGCATTGAGAGGTGAGGAGGTGCGTTATCGCAATACCACCGACGGAGCGTGGCTAGCCGAACGCGAGGATTACTACAAAGCGCTATCGGAAAGTGTGTATCGCGAACGACGAAGCCGATTGATCGAGATGCTATTCCTTTGGTGGGCCGATGTTTTGCGAGCGAAGGTGGGCACGGACGATCGCCATTTGATCGAATGTGAGAAGGCCACGACGAAAATCGCGCAGGGAATGACCACGGCTGAGGTGTTAAAACGGATTCGGCGAC
Organism: Verrucomicrobiota bacterium; assembly: GCA_003217965.1. Taxonomy (GTDB): domain Bacteria; phylum Verrucomicrobiota; class Verrucomicrobiia; order Chthoniobacterales; family UBA10450; genus AV69. The sequence continues at coordinate 2,584 of QHNB01000078.1, forward strand.
TCGAAGAATTGCGCGATCACTTGAATACGACGGCGCAGGAAACGCTCGTCCTCGAAGTCGCCTGTCTGAGTGTGTTCAGATAGCATCGCAATGCCGGCGCGCCCCACATTTTCCGTTGGGTTGATTGGAACGGGATTCATGGGAAAGGCGCATTCTAATGCCTGGCGGCAAGCACCCCGTTTCTTCGATTTGGCGGCCGAGATTCGCATGACAGCGATTTGCGGCCGAGATCGCGCTGTCACCAGCCGTGCTGCTAAGAAGCTCGGATGGGAAAGCTCGACCAGTGACTGGCGCGCGGTCGTAGCCGACCCGGGGATCGATATCGTCGATATTTGCACACCGAACAATCTGCACGCTGAAATCGCGATTGCTGCCGCTCGCGCCGGCAAGGCGGTCCTTTGCGAAAAGCCACTAGCGCGTGATGCGCGTGAAGCAGAGCGAATGGTCGAAGCTGTAAGACGCGCTCGTGTGGTCAATATGGTTTGCCACAATTACCGGCGCGTTCCGGCTATAGCACTCGCCAAACAAATGATCCAAGCCGGCGAGGTCGGCGACCAGATTTATCATTTCCACGCTCGTTATGCGCAGGACTGGATTGGCAACGAAAAATTTCCGCTGGTCTGGCGATTACAATCTCGTTTCGCCGGTTCCGGCGCGCTCGGCGACATTGGTGCGCACGTTATTGATCTGGCCCGATATCTGGTTGGTGAAATCGATGAGGTCTCCGCTACGAGCGAGACCTTTGTTAAGTCACGCCCGCTCGAAGCAAAGAAAAGCGTCCGGGGGAGAGTCGATGTTGACGACGCGACGGCGGTAATTGGGAAATTTCGGAACGGCGCGCTCCTAAATTTCGAGGTAACGCGCTTCGCACATGGACGTAAGAATCAGCTGGTTTTCGAGATCAACGGTAGCAGTGGTTCCGTCGCGTTTGATTTGGAGGAGATGAACTACTTGCGATTCTTTCGCACCGCAGATGCGATCGGCCGCGGTGGGTTTCGGGACATTCTTGTCACCGAACCGTCTCATCCGTATGTCGCCCGTTGGTGGCCGCCTGGGCATCTTATCGGCTACGAACACACATTTGTGCACACGATCGCCGATTTTGTGAACGCGGTTGCCGCGGAAAGAACGGTAAGACCAAATTTTGCTGACGGTCTGCGGAATCAGCGGGTAATGGACGCTGTCATGCGCAGCACGCGCCGCCGCTCTTGCATCAAATTCTGAAACGAAATTCAGGCTGCCAACCCATGCCTTGCACCCTGCAAGCCTCTTTTCGAGGAAAGATCGTTCGGCACTGGAACCGGTTAATTCGCGGGCGCGCTGAAATTCGAGGGTAGCAAACTCGAGATCGTTCAGCTCGAGATGAATTTGCGCCTCCGCGGAAAATATAGAGGAACTCGTTTGATTGTTCTTTCATGTTAGTCTCTCGAGTTAATGATTGTCTTCATACGATTAGAACGAACGAACAGTCGAGTTCAGGGCAAGAAAGCGACTGGCCGGAGATTTGACCATTTTGGCGGTGGCGCGGATGTAGTCTGCGCTTGACGGAACTAACTGCTGAGAGGCCGGACAATGCAACACCCTTAACCCCACAGTGAGATTTGAAAATCAAGTAGCGATCGTCACAGGAGCCGGGCGGGGGATTGGGCAAGCGATTGCGTTGCGACTGGCGAGGGAGGGTGCACGCGTGGCCTCGGTCAGCCGGACGGAAGCGAATGCCCGAAAAACTGCGGATGAAATCAATCGTTTACGGGCTGATTACGCAAAGTCGTATAGCGTTGACATCGCCGATCATGCCGCGGTGAAAAAGGTTGGCGAGCAAATTTTGCATGAGTTCGGGCGCGTCGATATTCTCGTGAACAACGCGGGTGTCAGGCGCGACACATTGAGCATGCGAATGTCGCCGGAAGATTGGGACATCGTGCTGAATACGAACTTGAAGGGTGCGTTCAATTTCGCCCAGGCCATACAGCGGGCGATGGTGAAACAGCGCAGCGGACGCATCATTAACATCAGTTCCGTCATTGGCCTGATCGGCAATGCGGGGCAAACCAACTATGCCGCGAGTAAAGCCGGACTGATTGGTTTTACCAAGTCGCTGGCACGCGAGCTTGCGGCCCGCAACATTACGGTCAATGCAATTGCTCCGGGCTACGTCGCGACCGACATGACCAATTCTTTGCCGGAGGAAATTCAAAAATCGCTTCAAGAACGCATTCCGTTGAAACGTGTCGCAACCGGCGAAGATATTGCCGGCGCCGTGGCGTTTTTGGCGTCGGCTGATGCCAGCTATATCACAGGACAGGTTCTATGCGTTGATGGTGGCATTGTGATGTGAGGCAATCGCAGATTGTCGCCCGTTAAACGCTGCCATTATCGCTGTGTTAAAACGGTTGGGCGCGCAACATGATGGTAATGCGGCCCTCGACCAAAGGAATATTGCCGGCGGATATGTCACATTGGTAAATCGTATTGCCGGCGTCGCCAAACAAACGTCGCGCACGAATCTGAAGCGGCGAAGTGACATCGTCCAGATGTCTGGCATACAAATGGACGTCACGTAACGCGACCAGATAACTCGGCGGGGCGCTTGCGCCGGCCGACCGCGCGCGCAATCCACCATGCACCGCGGCCGCCTGCGCCCCGTATTCGACGCCATGAATGGCGGATAATCGCCCGTCGCGCCGCAGCGGATTGGCCGGATCGCGATGGGTTTCACTAACACACACGATAGATTCGTCGTCCCAGCCAAGCACGCTATCCAAGAGACACATTGATCCAGCATGCGGAATGAGCGTTCGGATCTCTGCTTTCGCGATGGAAATGTTCACGTTTTGTTAACGCTTCCGAGTGTTCACTTATCCCAAAACGGATAGAAATTGAACCAATTGTAAGGGGCAAGACGAGTGTAACACTCCAGCCGGTCGACGTAGCGTTGAGTCCACTCCTGAATCTCCTCCGGGCGTCGGTCGCGATTTAAGGTCACTTCCTCGAGCAGTTCTTCGAAATGAATTTCGTAGCGATTCCCGCCGCGGTAGAGCCCGAAAAAGAGAATAATTGGGCAACGCATAACCGCCGCAAGAAGGATCGGTCCGGCCGGGAATGTAGCCGGCGCGCCTAGGAATTGGCACTGTGTGGTTTTGCCGTCGCTTGTAATGCGGTCGCCCAACATGCCGATCAGAAAACCCGCGTCTAAACTCTCTTTCACTCGAAGCAGGGTGTCAGGTCGATCGGGGGCGATTACGGTACGGGCAATTTCCGGATTAAGCGCATCAAGGAAACGCGTGATGTTCTCGTTGTGCACCGTGTCCATTAGGACTTTGAGCGAAAAATCCTGTTGAGTTACTCCAAGCGTGCGCAGCACCTCGAAACTGCCCAAGTGAGAACCCAACAAAATGCAACCTTTACGGCTTTCGACCTGTCGGTGCAGGATTTCCTTTCGGTGAAGCGTTACGTCGAAGTAGTGAAACTCGCCTCTCAGCAGATAGACCCGATCCAATATTGTGGCGGCGAAACAATAAAAATGTCGAAAGACATCCCACCAATGCACGCGGCGACCGCGCACCCGCTTGAGATAGTGATAGGACACTCGCCGGGCCGCATCTGCGCTGAGCAGGAAATAAAACGCGATCGGATAGAGCAGCAGTCTCGCCGCCGAACGCCCGATACGAACCGCGATCCAATGGATCAGGGGAAACATGGCGGGCGTGCCGCGCTCGGGCAAATCCATCCAGCGGGGCGCGGGTGAGGATTTGCTTAACGTCATCGTGGCGCCTTTCTCTTCGAGACCATTCATTAGTCAGCCTCTGCTACTTATTGTCGTTGGACGGCGACCGCAGACGGCACCCGTAAAAAAATGCGGATATATGTCCCGAATTCGATCGATATCGGGCATGACTTCGACGCCCTCAAACCCAGCCCGCATGAATGCTCGACGCCAATGATCCGCGGTTAGGAAGCCCGGGTTAGGACGAATCTCAGGATTGGTAATCACGTCGGTAAAGCCGTCCAGGATCTGAAACATTAGTTCAGCATAGATCGGCTGATTAATATAAGGCCGCACGCACTCGCCGATCACCAGCCAACCATCGTGGCCCAAAGCATCTCGAGCCTGACGCAAGCTGAACAACAGATCCTTCGCCACATGCAGGACATTGACACCATAGATCAGATCGAACTCACCACTGGTGGTGATTTGGCTTTGCCACGGCGAATTAATATCGAGCGTCTGCCACTCAAGTGGCAGGTTCGGAAACTCCTTTGATAATTCGCGCTGGCTGCGTCGCCGGAAAAAGGCGTTGGGCTCGGTAATTAGGTACCGTTCAATGTGCGGCAGCAACCCTCGTTCATCAAACCAACGCAGGAAAATTTCAGTCGCGCTGCCGGCACCCGCGCCAACTTCCAAGATTCGCAGGCTAGATCGCGTACTCAGGTACTTCGCCGCGAGTACGACACCAGGCCAGTTATTTACCGCATAAGTCAGGTTACCGTTATGAAAGTAATTCAGCCAAAGTGGGATGGTTTGTGTTCCGAACAGTTCTTGTTCTCCGCTCTGTTCGCCGTGTGCCACTGCCGGGTAAACACTTGCCGCCTTGTCTAGCAAAGCGAACGTTGCGGCGTTGCTGGGATCGATTTCGAGCCCGAGTTCCTGGAGACGAGTGAGCTGAGGTAGCCAGGGCGCGTGCCGCAGACGATAACAGCGGTCGCCGTCCGTTCGTGCCTCGATGCAACCGGTCTCAATCACACGTTCCAGCAGCCAGATCACAGCGGAACGGAAACGGGGCTGGAAAGAGAGCTCCTGACAGAGTTCGTGGGCCGATCGCCACTCCCGGAGTTCATCAATCACATCTAATCGCCCGAGCAAATCGATACTCAAATCAATGCTATATCGCTCCATTAGTTCGATGCTTTGATACAAGCGTTCGCTGAACAGCGATGACGGGTACTCCTGCAGCCAATCGGCCAGACGTGGATCGCGCGGTTTTGGATCGAACGCCGGCGCCTCCGCTGGTCCCGCCTCGCTCATGTCAGGCCACTGCGATTGATCTCAAACCGCCCTTCAACGAACACTCGACCCTCTACTCGGCACGAGAAATCGACCGTCCCGCTGCCTGGATCCAAGGCGAGACAAATAGTAAAAGCTCGCGCGGGTTTTAGAGGCTGGACAAACTTGACTGCGCGTATTCCCAAAAGCTGACAACCTTTCTGCCACTCGGCCAAAGCTGCGGCGACTTCATCCAAAATTACTACTCCCGGCACGATTGGTAGGCCCGGGAAATGTCCATCCAGACTAGGATGGTTGGCCGGAATCGTTCGGCAGGTTTCAAAATTCATTAATTGCATTTCTAATCCTGCACCCAATGCCGCCAATTTGCGGCGACGAAGTTCCTCGGCAGAGGTCGCATGACAGGCTGAACCTAAGCGGCGCGCTCTGTCTCCTCGATTTCCAAAGGCGCGATGAGGCCGAATCTTTTGCAGTAATCTCCAAACAATTGCGCTTCCGGAGCTCTGTCTAGGCCAAACTGCGCGGGATGATATCGATGAAAGCCGTGCTGCTCACGCGGTTGGTTGGCCAAGGCAATGCGCATACGCCGCTCCGCCTCAAGGGAAAGGGACCATCCGAAATAGCGATACACGCGACGGACCGCGACGATCGGATCCTGGCGGATGTCTGAGTATCGCACATCACAAATGCGTCCGCGGAGCAGCCGGTCGCGTTCATTCAAAAAAATCAGCAAGGCTTCGGACCAATAACGAATGGCATCCCGTCCGATCTGAAATGGATCGACATACTCGCTGAACACGCGCCGCAGGATCGCTATGAGGCTCGAGACGGAAGCAATCGCCCGGAGAGGATCGCGATGCGTTTGCACGAAACGAGCATCCGGATAAACCGAGAGGAGCGTTGGCAAAGCCGACATGTGAGCAGGCGCTTTCAAAATCCAACGCCGGGCGCGTTGTCTCTTTTGCAGATGCTGGAGAAAACGTCGATGATAACGGTAGGCCGGCAGCAGATTTTGATTAAGAAACCATGTTCGATACGACGGCACGTAATACATGGTGTCGAACTGATCACTCAAGAAACTGGGGCTCATTAGGCTAACGCACTCTTGCGGCAGCTTCGCACCGATGGCGTGGACGCATTGGAAGGTCGGGGCAAGCCATTGCAAATAAGATAGACTTTTTTCGGCGCGTCGGATGCGGGCGTGTTCATTCTCAGGCGTCGGCGGTGACGGCTCCATGACTTCCCAAGTCAGGGGCGCACGATGGTTCGGGTCACACGCGAACAAAGTATGTAAGAGCGTGGTGCCGCTGCGCGGCAAACCAACGATGAAGAGTGGCTCTTGAATCGATTGCCTGGAAATTTTCGGAAACGCTTTGCGATCTCGCTGCATGAGCAGCCGATTACATAAGGTACGAAACAGGTCGGAGCGGAGGGCGAATCTCCCGATCAAGTTCAGCCGCGCTTCACGCAGGCAGGATTTAACCAGTCGGGTGAGCGGTTCCTCAAAATCATCTTCGCCAAAGTCGTCGCACTGAGAGCGCCGTTTCGCTGCCGCGATTAAATCCTCGGCCCGAATCTGACCGGGCGAAATGCCACTTTGGCCAATC
>QHNB01000079.1 GCA_003217965.1 Verrucomicrobiota bacterium
GAACTAGGGATCAAGCTCGGCAGCGACAAATCGTAGGAGTCATAGTGTCTGCGAAACTCGCAACTCAGCTAATGCAAATCGCGATTGGCAATGTAATCACGATCAACAGCGCAGTGGCGACGAGAGTGGAGGATGATTCGACTTCGTAGAGGCGATAGCGTGGTGCCAATAGAGGTGCGAATACGGCGGTCGGAATCGCACAAACCAAGATTCCTTCGCGCGCCAGTGGATTCGCAATTCCGAGTACCGTGACCAGTACAGCCATCAGCAGCGGCTGTGCGATCATTTTGACCAGCGCGTTCCCAATGACCTCGCCGTTCAATTTGAGCTTATATGCAGCGATGATTAGTCCAGCCAAAAAAATCGACACTCCCGAAGTGGTTGATCCGATCAACGTTAACATATTGTCAAACACTTGTGGCACACGCACACCGACAAGCACGAGTGCAAGGCCGATCAACGGCGCCCATACCATCGGCTGTTTGAACGTATTCGCTAAACTTCGAAGAATAAGCAAACTCACTGGTCGCACTTCACCAGTCGCGGCGTGCTGGCGATGTATTTCGAGCAGAACGAGCGTGAGTGGAACGATTGTGATCGCCGATAAAGTCGCTGCCAAGGCAATGGAGACAAGACTGGATGCGCCGAACAATCCCTGAAAAATCGGGGGGCCAAAGAAAGCGACGGATGGAAAACTGGCTAGGTTGGCCTGAAGCGCCGCTTCACCAACGGAATGATGTAAAAGGCGCGTGCTGACAAGCACCATGACTAAGAATAGTCCGACGAAGGCGATAAGCAGCGCAAATGCATAAAGACCCTGACTGAGCAACTGACTTCGCGCGTTTTTAACCGTTCCAACAAACATCATTGCGGGGAGGGCATAATCCAGCACCAATTCATTCAGACCGGCGACCTGATCAGCGTCGAATTTCTTAGCGCGCCCGGCGAAATACCCCAGTCCCAACACAAAAAACACGGGCAAGAGAACGGTGATGGCGGTGACAATCATTGCGCTTGGTGTTCTCCGAATCGTTTTGGGAAATCACAGATTACGCAATTCAATTTCAAATCAGTAAAATCCACCATCCATCACCAATGTTGGCACTGGTAAAAATGCTGCCTTCGCTTCGCACGCGAACACTGTTCGGCAGGTTTGGTTTGGAAGCTGCTTTGCGAGTCAAGTATGAGCAGGCAGGGTTTGCATAGGAGCGGCGCGACAAGCAGATCGACAAGCAACGCAAAGTCGCACATACGCGACGAACAAAGCACCTCCGCAACGAAAGCAGGTTCCTCCTCACGAGAGTCACACAGCCGCCGCACCCTGGCGCGTACGAAAGCATTGATAGTAGCTGCGCTTCGAGTGTGGGAACTAAAACATCGGACTCGAGATTAGCGTACTGTGCCGACGGTGAAATGGCTGCATCCCATTCTTTAAGAACAACCGCTTCTCTCGCTTAGACTTCAGTCGTGACCACATCGCGATGACGCCAGGCGTAGCCCAGTCCGGAGTAGAGTGTGAGCGCAACCGTCAGCCACACGAGCACGGTGCCGGCTTCACCCCAGGCTCGTTGCCACCACAGCGGCATGGTGCTGCTTCTGGTCCAGTCCGCCATTGCCAATAGGGTGAGAAAAAAAATCACGGTAATGATTTGCCAGGACGTTTTGTGTTTGCCGAGACTCTCGGCCGACAGGACCTGGCCTTTTGCGCTCGCCATCAAACGCAATCCGGTAATGAGAAATTCGCGACCGACTACTACTGTCGCAGCCCAGGCCGGAATAGCGCGCAGAGGCACAAGTGAGATGAACGCTGCCGCGATCATGATCTTGTCGACGAGGGGATCCATTAAACGGCCAAAATTCGTCACCGTTTGATAGCGACGCGCGATCTCGCCATCGAAAAAATCGGTTATCCCGGCTACGAGAAAGGTGATCAGAGCGGTGGTATGCGCGTAACGCCAGGGCGAGCTCAGCGCAATGACGAAGAGAATTGTCAGCACGAGCCGGCTCAGAGTAAGACGATTCGCCCAATTCATGTCCCGCCGATGCCCGTTGCAGCCGCGGTCGCTGACCGCGGTCCAGCGTCAACGACGCCGGCTACAGAATTGGGCTCAAACTTCGGCGTCTTCCAAATTGGGACGCGCTTTTTTAATTCATCCACGATCCATTGGCCGGCCACGAACGCCGCACCGCGGTGGGCCGCGCCCACCCGCAGAAAAAGCGAAGTCTGTCCGCTCGGGACATATCCGAGACGATGATGCAGTCTGATCGCGAGAAGATCGAAGCGCTTCGCCGCCTCTTGCGCAACCATCCGCAGCTGGTGCTCGGCCATTTCGCGATGCGCTTCGTATTCGATTCCAGCGATCGGCGCCCCATTCTCCAGCGGCCGGACGTTGCCAAAAAAATCAACTACGGCGCCGGCGTCCGGTGTATCAAACGGCGAATCGAGCGGCAGCGGTCCGTCGACCAGTGCGATTTCGCAAACGTAATTTGCCATCTGCTGCACTTGCTCGTTTACTGCCGTGCCGACCTTTCGGCGCACACCGAAACCAGATACGCAAAATCATGACGACGCAATCGGATATTGGGCTGATCGGGCTGGCCGTGATGGGCGAAAACCTCGTCCTCAATATGGAATCCAAAGGATTCTCGGTCGCAGTTTTTAATCGCACCACGACCGTGACGGAGAGGTTTGCCGCCACGCGCGGAAAGGGGAAAAACGTCCTCCCGACGACAACGGTGGAAGATTTCGTTCGCGCGCTGAAGCGCCCGCGAAAGGCGATGATCATGATCAAAGCCGGCAAACCGGTCGATCAGGTGATTGCCGAATTGGCCCCGCTCCTGGAACGAGGCGACATCATTATCGACGGAGGGAATTCTCTTTTCACCGATACGCAGCGCCGTTGCAAGGAACTCGAGGGGCAAGGCATTCACTTTATCGGCTGCGGTGTTTCCGGTGGAGAAGAGGGAGCGCTCAAAGGTCCGTCGTTGATGCCCGGCGGATCGCGCGAAGCCTACGAAATGATCGCGCCGATTTTTCGCAAAATCGCGGCACAGGTGGATGGCGAGCCTTGCTGCCGTTACATGGGGCCGGATGGGGCCGGCCACTACGTCAAGATGGTGCACAACGGCATCGAGTACGGCGATATTCAGTTAATCTGCGAAGCCTACGCCATCCTGAAAAATGTCCTCGACCTGCAAGCGGACGAGCTGGCCGAGATTTTCGCCGAGTGGAACCGTGGCGCGCTCGAGAGTTATCTGATCGAAATCACGGCCCAGATTTTCCGCAAAAAAGATCCTGAAACGGGCAAACCGTTGGTTGATGTCATTCTCGATAAGGCCGGGCAAAAAGGAACGGGCCTGTGGACGCTGCAATCCGCTCTCGCCCAATCGGTCGTAATTTCGACCATCAATGCCGCGGTGGAAGCACGCGTGATTTCGTCGCGAAAGGATGAACGCGTAGCCGCGTCAAAGATTCTGCCCCAACCTGCAATCCCGAAATTTACCGGCGACCGCAAACAGCTGATCGCGGCGGTGCACGACGCCCTTTATGCTTCGAAGATTGTTTCCTATGCCCAAGGGATGGAGTTGCTCGGCGCTGCCAGCACGATCTACCACTGGAATTTAAATTTCGGCGATATCGCAACCATCTGGCGAGGCGGCTGCATTATTCGGGCGCGGTTCCTCAACCGCATCACGGAGGCTTACGCCCGCAATCCGTCGCTACACAATCTACTGCTCGATTCCTATTTCACCGACATCATCGCCCAGACACAACATAACTGGCGGGTAGCGGTTTCGACGGCGATCAACCAGGGCGTCGCCGTTCCGGCGTTCAGCGCTTCGCTGGCTTATTTTGACAGCTATCGCTCGGCGCGTTTACCCGCGAATCTGTTGCAAGCACAGCGCGATTTCTTTGGCGCCCACACCTACGAACGCGTTGATAAACCGGGCGTTTTCCATACCGAATGGACGCAGCCCGGCGACCAACCGGCACACAAAGTGGCCGAGGCTAAGGCAGCACCGAAGCGGCACGCCGGCGAGTGATTTAGTGACATGGTAGGGGCGATTGACCTCAATCGCCTCCGCATCCGCTCATAGAACCCGGTGGGCCGATTCGCCACGCCAACGGAGGCGCATCTTTTTCACACTGTAGCGTCTGCTGTCTCAGCAGATTTGCTGTAGGGTCCGCTGTCTCAGCGGATCCGGAAGTTCGATTGACGCGCCAGTCCGGCTCGGACTCGCCCGAAGGCGGTTCGGTAAATCGCCCTTATCTCAATCGCGCTGCAATTTCAGCGAAAATCATGTGATTCGGAGCCGAGCAGTCCGTCGTGCGCGAGTGGGAAAATTTTCTGCGCTTTAATCAGCACGACATTGTCGGTGTTTTGCACTTGGCCTTCGATGGCGAGAAATGGTTCTTCAGTGATCAATAGTCGTGTTCGCTCAAATAAATCAGGGGTTACGATCGCGTTGGAAACGCCGGTCTCGTCTTCGAGGCTAATGAATACGAACCCTTTGGCCGTACCGGGCCGCTGACGGCAGATGACATTGCCGGCGATTCGCAGAGTGGCGCCATGCGTCGCCTTGGGAAGATCAACGGCGCGCCAGACATCAGGTAATTGTTCTCGCACTAATTTCATCGGGTGAGGCCCGGTTGTGAGATTCATTTCTTCGTAATCAGCCCGCACCCGTTCCGGCAAAGTCATCCGGGGGAGCGGCGATTCTGGGGTAGTGCACGCGTCGCGCGTGCTAATGCCAGTCCGGCTCGGACTTTCGGCGTCTCGCCGAAACAATCCTCGACCAGTCTGCGAAAGCGGCACGCTTTCGCTAGCGCGCGAGACGCGTGCGCTACCCCGAATCCCGCGCTCGAGCAAATCATCATGCGGCGTTTCTTCCACTCTCCACATGGCGTCGCGACGATGAGCGGCGAAACAATTGAGCGCGCCGAGATTGGCCAGACTCCGCAGTTCTTCTTTCGAAATCGGCACCCGTTTCCGAAAGTCGTCGAGTGACGAAAATGGCCTGGCGTTTCGTTCCCGCACCAATTCGTCGGCGTTTTCCCGGCGCAACCCATTCACCACGCAAAAACCGAGCCGCATCGTATCGTTTGAGGTAACGGTGCAGCGCCATTCCGATTGCGACACGCAGACCGGCTGAATCTTTAACCCGTGGCGACGGGCGTCTTTCACGATGGTGGCCGGGGTATAAAATCCCATTGGCTGATTATTGATCAGGCTGGCGTAAAACTCCGGGGCACGATGCACTTTCAAATAGGCGCTGCCATAGGCGAGAATGGCAAAGCTAATGGCGTGGGATTCCGGGAAACCATAGAGCGCGAATGACGTGATCGAGTGCAGCACCTTTTCGATCACGTCCGGGGCGACATTGTTGCGCGCCATCGCTTCACGAAGTTTTATGCTGACGCGATTCATTCGTTCTTCCGAACGATGAAAGCTGAGGGCGCGGCGCAATTCCTCCGCTTCATCTCCGGAAAAGTTGGCCATGATCATCGCGATTTTGAGCATCTGCTCCTGAAATAGGGGAACGCCTAGGGTACGGCCAAGGACCGGTTTTAAACGTTCGTCGAAATAGGTGATCTCCTCCTTGCCGGCGCGACGTGCGAGATAGGGGTGGACCATATCGCCCTGAATTGGTCCGGGACGGATGATGGCTACTTCAATGACAACATCGTAAAAAGATTCCGGCCGCAGCCGCGGCAACGTGGCCATTTGGGCGCGGCTCTCGATTTGAAAGACGCCGATGGTGTCGGCTCGTTGCATCATTCCAAAAGTTTGCGGGTCATCTTTGGAGATGTGGGCGAGATCGAGCGGCCGTCCTCGTTCGCGGCAGAGTTCAAATGCATCTTGCATGACGGACATCATGCCGAGTCCGAGGAGATCGACCTTCACGATGCCGAGATCTTCGCAATCGTCCTTATCCCATTGCGCTACGACCCGGCCGGGCATGGAGGCGTTTTCCAGCGGCACAAAAGAGCTGAGTTTATTCTGGCAAATAATCATTCCGCCGGAGTGCTGGCCGAGATGACGCGGCAAACCGTAAATGGCGCGGTAAAGCGAGATAAATGCCGGCATCCGCGGATGCGCTTTGGGTAAACCGGCTTGCTCGATCTGGGCTTCCAGTTCGAGGGTGTGCGGAAAATCGCCGCTGGCGAAGAGATGGGAAAAGCGATCGATAACGCTGGGCGAAAAATTCAGCGCCTTCCCGATTTCGCGCGCGGCACTCCGGCCTCGGTAGCTGATGACGTTCGCGGTCATAGCTGCGCCGTGTTTGCCGTAGCGCCGGTAAATTTCCTGAATGACCCGCTCGCGTCGATCCCCACTCGGTAAATCCAGATCGATATCAGGCCAGCCTTTGCGGCTCTCGTTCAAAAAACGCTCAAAGACGAGATGATTGCTCACCGGATCGACCGGCGTAATGCCAAGGCAAAAACAAACCGCACTGTTGGCGGCACTGCCGCGGCCCTGAACCATAATGTTGTTTTCACGACAAAAATTCACGATGTCCCAGACGATTAAAAAATACCCGGCAAATCCGAGACGAGTGATCAGGGCCAGCTCCTCTTCCAGCTGACGTTTCACTTTATTGGTGAGCGCTTCATAACGTTGCTGGGCGCCAAAAAGCACCATGGTGCGCAAAAATGAATTCATGCTGTGCCCGGCTGGTACCGGAAAATCGGGAAACTCGTAACCGATGTTTTCCAATGAAAAATCGAGACGCTCCGCCAGTCGTTCCGTGTTCGTGATAGAGTCGGGCAAATCACGAAAAATCGCGCACATTTCCGCATCGGTTTTCAGATGACGCTCGGCATTTTGGGTGAGCAATTTGCCAGCGAGATCGAGATGGGTGTGCTCGCGGATGCAAGTGAACACATCCAGGACCTGGCGTCCGTAAGGCTTGGCATACTGCACGCCATTGGTCGCAAGTAATGGCAGTCGAAATTCTGATGCTAAATCAACCAGCGTTTTGTTGATCCGATCTTCGCCCCGCAAAAAATGCCGCTGGATTTCGACGTAAACGTTTTCCCGGCCAAAACTGTCGATTAAGAATTGCGCGCGATTGTCAGGATTCTGGGGAGCGCACCCATGCGGGGGGCTGCGGAAAACGTCGCGTTTTCGCGGAGTTTCTGAAGATTGTCTCGGCGAGACGCCGAAAGTCCGAGCCGGACTGGCATTAGCACGCGAGACGCGCGCGCTACCCAACAATGCCACTAAACCCCCGGCAAATTGTGCCAGCTCAGTCCATTTGACGGCGCATTCTCCTTTCACGTTGCTGCGGAGGTGTGCTTGGGTCAGCAATTCGCATAAATTTTTGTAGCCAATCCGATTTGCCACCAGCACGGACAAGAGAGTGCCGTCTTCCATGGTGAGTTCGCAGCCTGTGATCGCCCGAATTTTTTGTTCGCGCGCGGCCACGGAAAATCGTTGCGCTCCGTAAACGCCGTTGCGATCGAGCAGAGCCAGCGCCGGCATCTCCAACTCGGCCGCGACTTCTGCTAACTGCTCAGGAAACGATGCCCCGCGTAAAAAGCTGAAAGCGCTGCAAGCATGTAATTGTACGTAGCCCATGCGCGTGCCGCTCCATCAATCGTAGATGCCGTCAATTTCCCAGCCATCCTCGCTGACGTGGCAGCGCAAGAGCGTGCCATCCTCGACCTGCACATCCCACTCCACTCGGGCCCAGGCCCGTTCGTCCCACCAATTTCCGGAGAGCGGATAAGGGCCGGCTTGTGCCACGACCACGCCTTCCGTTGCCGGCGCGCGGACATGAGCCGGTTTGTTTTCATCGAGCAATACCGCAGCTGGTCTGCGTTTGCGAAACCGTCGAAGCGGAATTCGCGCTCTAGTGTGCGCTGTCCTCAGCGCATCTGCGTCTGAAGTGGACTGGTGATTTTTTCCGCTGGGGACAGCGGACTCTACAGCCCAATAAAACGGCTCCATCCGAAATGCATCCGGCCGATGCGTTTCTTCCAGGAACGGACGGCCGACGCGATCCGGACCAAGTAACCCGATCAAGCGGGCAAGGGTGTCGTGCAATTGGCCCGGGTCACGCAACGCCGTCTCGAAAAAACCAAATTGTTGCCGGGCGGGTCGCGATGGTTGCGCTTCCAATTCAACCGAGAGGATCGGATGCCGCGAGGTAAAATTTTCCAGATGCGTGTGCAACATGCGGAAAAGGACCTCTTCGTTATTTGTCGGCTGTGGAATTTTGAAGGTTCGTTCGTAGTGTGATTTATCGGAAAAGGTGATCCGCAATCGAATTTCCTTGGCGACGAGATAGATGGCGTTTAAGCGAAGCGCGAGCTGCTGCAAAAATCGCCGCAACATGAACAGGAGAGGCTCAACTGTTTCGATTTCGTTTTCGAACTCGAAACTTTCGATGAACGATTCCGGAGGAAAGACGAGCTTGAGAAGGCGCTGGGAGCAGCCATTCGCACGCTGCCACAATTTGACCGCGACCGTTCCGAGGCGCACGGCCAGTTCATCGGGATTTAAGGCGGCAAGTTGGCCGAGAGTATGAATTCCCCATTGATGCAGGATGGCGAGAATACGTTGGATCTCCTGGGCTCGTTCACTTTCCCTGGCATTAACAGCAACAGGAATAGCGGGCGCCATTTGCGAAACAGATCCAGACACAAGGGCACTCTAGGCCTGTTCCGGTATATGTTCAAGTGAACATTAACCCTTTCGGCCGAAGCTAACCACCCGTAGTGCGAGGCTCGCTCGCTACACGGCGACCCCGCAAGCGTTCGGGTGGCGCCGGGACTGATCTTTGCCGGACGAGACGTCCGGCTGGTAGACGTGGCGCCTATGTAGCGGCAGGCGTGTCGCCTGCAATCCCTTCTGCTTTGCAGCCGAGGGTCGGCTCATCCCTGCTAGACGATTTCGACCGGGCATTCCGGCATTGCGCTCATAAAAGTGCGTCCATATGGCTTGGTCACGATCCGATTGTCCAAAATGACAATGATTCCCCGATCCGTTTTCGTGCGAATCAATCGTCCGACACCTTGTCGCAATTTTAAAATCGCTTCTGGCAACGAATATTCGGTGAAGGCATCTCCTCCGCGGGCGATGATCATTTCCAGCTTCGCCTGAATCAACGGATGATCGGGCACGGCGAAAGGCAGCCGTGTAATAATGACATTACGCAAGGCGTCCCCCGGGACATCGACCCCCATCCAAAAACTATCTGTCCCGAACAGGACACTGCGCGGAACGTTTTTGAAGCGCTGGAGCATTTTTGTCCGGGGCAAGCCTGCTCCTTGGACAAGAAGATTGAGATCCCGATCGGCAAAAAACTCGCCCATCCGCTCAGCCAATTGGTGCATCGCCCGATAGTTGGTGAACAAGACGAAAGCGTGACCGTCAGTTTGAATAACAAAGTGTTCGATCCAGTGTATCAGAGCTTCTTCGTAGCCGACCTCGCGCGGGTCGGGCATTTTGCCGACCACGAACATTTTCATCTGGCGCTCGAAATTAAACGGACTGCCAAGCTGCAATGGCTCGACCGCCTCTGCCCCAATACGATTTCGGAAATAGGCCAGGTCTTTTCTTCCGACGCTCAAGCTGGCGCTGGTCATGATACAGCTATGGCGGTCACGGAATAAAAGCCGTCGCAACACCGGGGCCATATCGACAGGAGCGGCGTTGAGAGTAAGAAATTGAGCGGCTTTGCCGGTGCGCTCGACCCAATAGACATGGTCGGGTGCAGTTTGGGCGAGAAAATCAGCAATGCCGCTACGAACGTCGGCCAGCCGTCGGCCAAGATCCTGCAATTCTGCTTTGATGATCTCGTCATCTTGTCGCTTCACCACCTCCGCGATTCGCGCTTGCAGCGAACCAAGGCGGCCGCTGATCGTGTCGGGCACGAGATCGGGGCCGTGTATCCGATATTCGCGTCCTTTCCGAAAATCGCATCGTTGGTCAATCGTCTGAAAGAATCGATCGATCTCATCGATAAGCTCGGCCGCGAGGCTGACGCCGGTGCCGTCGCGCACGACGGTAAACAGCCCTTTGCGTGTCCGTGCGTTGTAGAGGCGCTGAACCGTTGCGCGCAATCCATATTGCGAAACGCCAATTCCAATTTGGCGCGATGCCGTCTGCTCGATGGTATGTGCTTCATCCAGAATCAGAAAATCATTGGGAAAGATGTAACCGCCCTCGTGATCTGCGAATTCTTCAGCGCCGCTGAGCAAGACAAACAGCAGGGTGTGGTTCATGACCACGATGTCGGCAGAGAGCAATTGCCGGCGCGCCTGCTGATAAAAACAATTGCCTCGCTCGCCGCACGATTTTTTTGTGCATATATGCGCTTCGCTGCAGACCTGAGTCCAAACCTTGGGATCCGGTTCGAACCAAATGTCGCTTAGCGTTCCGTCGCTGGTGTTCGTCGCCCAATCGGCAATGCGCTCCAGCTCTTTTTGTTCCGGTCCGGTGAATAGATCGGTTCGCTGGGCCAAAGCGCGTTCCAGCCGGCGGGGGCAAAGATAATTCTGTCTTCCTTTCATCAGCGCGGCCTCGAATTCCACCGGCAAAATCTTTTTCAAAATTGGAATATCTTTGTAGAGAAGCTGCTCTTGAAGATTGATCGTGTGCGTCGAGATGATGGCTTTTTTGTGTTGCTCGATGGCGAAGAGGATGCCGGGAACGAGGTACGCCAGCGATTTGCCGACACCAGTACCGGCTTCGGTTACCAGGTGCTCCTCGTGCTCGAGGGCGCGAGCGATGGCTCCGGCCATTTGCTGCTGCTGCGGGCGCATCTCGAAGTTTTTCGCTTTCGCTAACAAACCGGCGGCGGAGAAAATCGCCTCCACTCTGTCAGCAAAATCGGAAGGGACGGTTTCGCGCAGGGCAATCATGGAAGCAGGCAATTTACGAGATTACCCTCAATCCGGTTCAATCGAAAATTTCTTGTGACTCTCTTTGACCGGTATATCACCCGAAATTTCGTGCAGGCTTACCTCTACTGCATCGCCGGTTTCATCTCGATCTGGCTGATTTTCGATGTCAGCGACAGCATCTCCACTTTTCTCGATCAACATCTGAGTCTAGGTCGAGTTCTGGAATATTATGGAACGCAGGTCCCACAGATTCTTGTCATCCTCCTGCCCATTTCGCTGCTCCTGGCATTGCTTTTTGTCCTCGGCCGGATGTCGCGCGCAAACGAGATCGTCTCGATGCTCACCGCCGGTACCAGCCTGATCCGGCTCCTGACCCCGCTATTTCTCATCGCACTTTTAACTACTGCGGCATGTTTCGCCCTGAACTACTCCGCGGCCCCACACGCGGAGATGGCCAGAAAGATTTTCTTTGGCGGAGGCGGATCGAGTGAGATTCAGGGTCAAATCTTTCGCAACCGGCGTGAGTCACGAACGTGGTTTATTCAAAGTTTCCGGCCGAACTCCAACCGATTTAACAATGTTCAAGTGTTGCAGCAGAGCGCGTTTGATCATATCACCATGAGTTTTGTTGCCGTGACCGCCGAGTATGATCCCGGCACGCATAGCTGGACGTTATCGGACGCACGGATAGTCCGCTACGATCCGGCCGGGAATATCATTTCGACAGAATTCGAACCGACTCTTGTTCTCCGGGATTGGAGCGAAACCCCTTACCGGTTGCGAAGCGCAAATATGCGGGCTGAATTAATGAGTCTGCCGGAATTGCGCGATTATTTGAATTTCAATTCCGATTTTCCGGATACTCTCCTCGCGCCTTTCCGGACGCATTTTTATTATCGCATCGCGCTCCCCTGGACCTGCCTGGTCATCGCTCTCATGGCCGCGCCGCTCGGCGTCGGCTTTACTCGGCGAGGCGTGCTCGCGAGCGTGGCGATCGCGATTTTGTTGACCTTTGCTCTTAATTTTTCCACTCATCTCTTCCTCGCCTTGGGCGAAGGTGATCGGGTTCCGGCGTGGCTTGCAGGCTGGGCTCCGGCTCTGATTTTCGGCACCATCGGTTTGTATCTCTTACAGTTGCGGGCGTCCAATCGGGAGGCTTCGGACTTTCGCGGCCTGTTCCGCCGCCGTATATTTGCTCAATGAATCCTCTGGCCACTGACTGGCCGATTAAACGGCGCTCCGACTATTGCCACGTCACGCAACGACCGTTCGCGCCGGGGGAGTTATTTTACACGCTTCTATATAGCGACGGCGATGGATTTCGCCGGGAAGATCTAAGCGAAGAAATGCGGAGGCGCTTTTTCGGCGCCTCATTACGCAGGCAGATGCGCCGCCCCACGCCTGTTTCGTCCTGGCCGTGATGCTCGAGCGGAAACGCGTTCTTAAGCAGGTCCGCGCGGAAGAAAATGACGGCCGTCGCACGCTTATCTACGAACACAGCAAAAATGGCGACGTGTTTATCGTGGAAGACCCCAAGCTGCGGTTGGATGATCTTGAGCGTGTCCAAGCAGAAGTGATGCAGTTGCTGCAGCAAAGTTCCGCATCCTGAGGCCATGTCCGGAGTACCGTTTTCAGACGCAATCTTTCCACTTTATCTCGCGCCGATGGCGGGCGTGACCGACAAGAGCTTCCGTCAGATTTGCAAAGAATATGGCGCGGATGTTCTGGTGACTGAATTCGTTTCCGCCGAAGGCGTGTTTCGCCGGAACCAGCGGACGCGCGAATATCTGGATTTCGACGAAATCGAGCGGCCAATCGGAGTCCAGCTCTTCGGCGCCGATGCTGAGCATATGGCCGAAGCCGCGCGCCAGGTGGTTGATTGGGTTGCGCCAGATTTCATTGATTTAAATTTCGGGTGTCCCGTCAACAAAGTGGTCGCGAAAAACGGCGGTTCCGCCTTGTTAAAAGATTGTCCGACGCTGGCAACTGTCGCCGCCTCCGTGGTCCGCGCGGTAGCGCCGGTTCCGGTCACGGCAAAAATCCGCATCGGCTGGGACGCAGATTTGATTAACGCCCGATACGTTGCAAGGATTCTGGAGAACTGCGGGATTGCCGCGCTGGCCGTGCATGGCCGCACCCGGGCGCAAGGTTATTCCGGCGAAGCCGATTGGCGGGTGATCGGCGAAGTAGCGCAATCGGTTGGCCTGCCTGTAATCGGAAATGGCGATCTATTTTCCGCGGAAGACGTGGCGCGGCGGCGCGCGGAGACGAAGATTTCGGGTGCCATGATTGGTCGAGCAGCGATGAGTGCGCCGTGGATTTTTCGCCAAATCAAACACTACCTCATCACTGGCGAGCGGCTTCCGCCACCCTCGTTGTCGGAACGTTGGAATATCATCCTCAATCACTGTCGAGCGCAGGTCGGAGAGTGGGGGGTGGAAGAACCGGCTATCCGTTCTTTGCGCGCGCGGCTGATGGCGTATTCGAAACGTTTGCCGGAAGCGAAATTACTCCGGGATAAGTTTCAACACGTCTCAACCGTTGCGGAGGTCGAAGCCATTGCGTGCAAGCACATTGTCCAGAGCGAGTCGAGCGCGCTACACCCAATGTCTTTGGTTGCCATATAACTTCGAATGACATGTCAGTTGCACCAGCAGACCTGAAGATCAAGATCGGAAACGAGCGGTTGATCAAATTGACCGAGAATGCGTCACGCCACTTGCGATCGCTGCTTGAGAAACAAGGCCGGCCAGAGGGCGCGCTGCGTGTGGCAGTAATCGGCGGTGGCTGTTCCGGCCTTCAATACAAGATGGACTTGGTGGATGGGCCGGTGCCGCGAGACATTCTTGTCCTCTCATCGAATGTGCGCGTTGTGATTGATCCCAAGAGTGCGCTGTTTGTCAGCGGTTCAGTGCTCGATTTCAGCGAGGACCTTCAGAAAGGCGGATTCAAAGTAACGAATCCGAACGCGGTCGCCCATTGTTCCTGCGGCGAGAGTTTCGCTGCATGACCGATTATTTCGCGCTTCTTGGGCAACCGCACCAGCCTCATCTGGATGATCGCGCACTCGAGCAAGCTTTTCACGAACGCGCCCGCCTGTTGCATCCCGATGCCGCTGGGACAAACGAGGGCGGCGAGTTCGCCCAATTAAACAGTGCTTTCAATGTGCTGCGCCATCCGCGCTTGAGATTGCGGCATCTGCTGGAATTGGAAGGCGTCATGCCGGCGAAGGAGCTGCTCGCCCCGGAATTGGGAGAATTGTTTGCGCGAGCGGCCGAAATTAGCCATCAAGCCAAAGCGGAGATTGCAAAAGAGCAAAGCTCGGACAGCGCGATCGCCCACTCGGTGGCACAGTTCAAACGCTCGCAAATCCGCGGCGAACTCGTCTCGGTCTTGCGAGAACTCAAGGCGAACGAACTCCGCGCGCAAAGTGATCTCAAGGATCTAAACGAGCTCTGGGATAAGGAACGCGCCGCTGGCCTTACAAAGGTCATGCAGTTGCAACAACGATTCACAATTCTGCAGCGCTGGATCGAGACGCTCGGTGAGCTGCAATTTCAATTGGAAAACTGATACTGTTCATTTGAACTTGCGCTGCCGGGCCAGTGCGGCCAGTATTATTTTCGTATGCTGACCGATCGGCAGAAAAGCGTTCTCGATTTTATTCAAGCGGAGCAGCGCGAGAAAGGAATCACGCCGAGCACGCGCGAAATTCAAAAGCACTTTGGTTTCGCCAGCCAGACCTCCGTCATGCAGTACATCACAACTTTGGAACGCAAAGGATTTCTCAATCGTCACGCCCGCAAAGCGCGCTCTCTCATCACCCCGTTGCAGAAAGTTCGGATCACTGATGTCCCCATTTATGGGCAAATCCCGGCCGGGATGGCGACACTGACCGAGCAGACCATCCTTGGTCATGTATCGCTCGATGCCAAGTCGGCCAACGCAGCAAAAAACCGGCGCATGTTTGCCTTACAAGTAGCACTGATCGACGGGGAAACGACACTGAAACGTTACGTCGTGGAACGCGGGCGACCGTATTTGAAATCGGAAAACCCGGAATATCCGGATCTTCATCCGGCTCATGAATTGCGAGTGCAGGGAGTAATGGTTTCCCTAGTTCGGCGTCAGAATAATCAATCAGCACGCCGTCATTAATGTTCATTTGAACATGTCTCGACTTTGTGCCATGGTCGGCCATGGCAGCGAGCCGGAAGATTCTCGATCTCCGTAATCTGCTGGCGGAGCGGTTTGTTCAACCGCCAACTCCCCCAGCCAATCAAATTGTCACTGGAATTCCGGTGCTGGACCAGGCAACTGGTGGCGGATTAGCCAAGGGGAGCATCACCGAAATCATTAGCGCCCAATCCAGTGCCGGTTCCGCATTGCTTATTCACAATTTATTGCGAGTCGCACAACGGCAGCGCTTTTTCATCGCTCTAGTAGACGGCCGCGATTCATTCGATGTGCAAACGGCCAGCTCAAATTCCCTCCCTTACCTTCTCTGGGTGCGATGCGAAAAAGCGACCGAAGCCACCAAAGCGGCCGATTTTCTTTTGCGCGACGGAAATTTCCCTCTTGTCCTTCTCGATTTAATTTTAAATTCGCCGGACGAATTGCGCCACATTCGACCGACGACTTGGTATCGGTTCCAACGCTTGGTCGAGTCGGCGCCGACTGCATTTTTGGTAATGAGCCGGCACAATTTGGTCGCGAGTGCGCGCACCAAAATCGTGCTGGAGAATCAGTGGAGGCTTTCCGATTTATCGCAGGAAGAAATGATTTCACAGCTACGGCTCCGCCTGGAGCGTAGGCAATCAACCCCGTCCGCTCTTGGCTGATGTTTGCGACAATTCTGTTGCCGAATTTTTATTTACAAGCGATCGCACGCCATCAGCCAGCGTTGCGAGAAAGACCGCTTGCTTTACTCGACGATACGGCAACAAAAGCGATCATTTTGCAATTAAATGACGCCGCCCAAAATGAAGGTGTTCGCGCTGGCATGACACCGAGCCAGGCCTTGGCCCGATGCCTTCATCTGGTCATTAAAGCGCGGGCGCGCGAACGCGAGCAACAACTCTCCGCGATTTTGTTACATCATGCTTTTCTTCTCTCGCCTTTCGTCGAAGCGACCGCACCTGGAGTATGCACGGTGGAATTCAAATATTCGCGACCGCTCTCAGAAAAACTGCGGCAGGTGATCGACCTGCTCGGCCATTGTGACGCGATCGCCCGGGCCGGCATTGCGGAAAATCCCGATGCCAGTTTACTCGCGGCCCATTTGGCAGAGCCCGTCTTGCAGGTAAGCGAAGCGAAAACATTTCTTGCGTCGCTTCCCATCGAACTCCTGGCAATGGAAATGATCAGCTAATCGCGCTTGAGCGACGGTCAGAGACCGCTGCTACAGCTAAGGTCAGCCCCCCGCGTAATTCGGATACCGGTCGCGCAGCTCTTTGGCCACGCGATCCGCTTCTTCCGTCTTGCCCGCGCGACGATAGGCATCGGCCGCCTTAAGCAGCGCCCGTGGCGTAATCGTCGGGTCATCATAGAGCAGCGCCACCCCCGCGTACGCTTTGCCCGCATCCTCGAAACGTTGCCGCTCAAACTGGACATCGCCGCCAAGCAAGCGGGCCTCGGCATTAACCTTCCCCTCCAATTGCAGCGACATGATTTCGGCTGCGATCTTCTCCGCGTCGTCCGGTTTATGGGCGGCAATTTTGGTGGCGCCGAGTGCCAGCAAAACTTTGGCCTTGCCCGCCCCATCGGTCGAAGTCTGAAGGTAGCGAGAATAAGCGTTCTCCGCTTCGTCGAAATTCTTGAGCTTGCTTGCAGCGTCCCCGAGGTAGAACCAGAAATCAGGTTTGATCCCAGTGAGATTTCCGGCGTGTGACAGAGCCCCCAAGTATTTTTCGGCCAGTGAATAATTCTTCTCGTTGTAATATTCGATTCCGAGCCATTCCAACACCTCCGCAGGCACGCCACTGCCTGCGTTCGCCGCCAGGAAGCCGTCCACCTCCGCGGTGGCCGCTTTTCGGTCGCGCAGGTAGTAGTCCGCCAGAATAATTCGCAGACTGGCGGGGTTGTAATATTGGGAACGATTCAGCCGGCGGGCCACGTCCAGCGATGGCATGGCGCGTTTGTAATCCTTCGCATCAAAGGCCGCTTTTCCGATGTAGTAGTGCGCCTGCGCGGCGGCCGCGCTCTTGGGAAATTCCTTGAGCAGTTGTTGGAACGTCTGCGCCATCTCCGGCTCACGATTCTGCTCGCCCAAGAGCAAGGCCTTTTGCTGAAGGGCCGCTTCGCGCTCCTTTGCCGCGGGATAATTGCTAACCAGGAAATTTAAATCGGCAATAGCGGCGTTGAGATTGCTGCCCTGTTGGTAAGCGAGTGCGCGTTGGATCAGCGCAATCGGCGCCTGCGGGCTTTCCGGAAAAGTCTTAATGAAGTAGCTAAAGGTGTCGATGACGCGCGCAAGATCTTTCAATTGGATATAAGACCAACCAAGCTTATAGGCTGCTTCCGCGCGCAACTTTGCGCTCAATTGTGAGTTACGCAGCTCTTCATAAACCGGCGCTGCCTCAGTGAATTTCTGCTGCTTGTAAAGCGCTTCCGCCTTCAGCAGCTTTGCCTGATCCGCGCGCTCCGCTGTCGGATTGGTCTTTAGAAAGTCGTCCACTTCTGCAATAACGGCATTCGGATCCGCATTATAGACGTTGATCAGCCGCTGATAGCGCGCGTCCTTGGCTTCTTCGCGATTGGGAAACTTCTCAATGATCTGTCGGTAAATATCTTCGGCCTCCTGGGAGTGGCCGAGTTGACGCTGAGCATTTCCAACCAGGAGCAACGCTTCTGGTTTGGCGTCGTCCGGCAATTCACCCGCCGCCTTTTTGTAGTCTGTGATCAGCTGCGCGAACTGCCCGGTCTGGTACTGGAGTCGCAATAAGCCTGCCTGCGCGATTCCGCGCCAACGGCCACCCTCGGGCACGGCACGCCCTTTTTGCAAGAGTGTCCGCGCTTTGTCGGTCATTGCTTTATCGGCCTTGCCACGATCCGCGACCGCGAGATCAATGGCGATTAAGCCGGCACGCACCGCTGCCTCCGCTTTCGTCGCCGGTTTCTCCGCTTCGTTTGAAAGCGCTTCGTACTGCTTCAGCGCCTCCGGCCGTTTGCCGCGGGCAAGAAACATCGCACCTGCGGTCGCGCGGGCGTCGTCGCGGTATTGGCTCTTGGCTTCTGCGACTTGCAGGTACAACCCAAGGGCGTCGTCTGTTCGCTTCGTGCTTTCGAGGCAGCGCGCCTCAAAATATTTGGCAGAGAGAGCGCATAAGCGGCCGGGCCGGCAAACTCGCTTTCGCCGTAGTCGTCGATGACCTTCTGGAAATTGATGTGCGCGGACCCGCTCTTACCCAGCAAACGGTAGCTTTCGCCCAGACCAAAATAAGCGTTCGCCCGTCCGGGGCCGCCCGGATAGTCACTGAGATACTTCTGATATTCCGGGACGGCCAGGTCGTACATCTTGCGCGAGAAAAGCGCGTTGGCATAATCGAGCTGGCGTTTATCCGATGGTTGCTCCGGAGTTGACGGTTTTTCTTCCATCGTCCCCGTGGAATCCTCTGAAGGAGGAGGCGTGTTATCGGCAGGCAACGCCCGTGGAACCGGCGGTTCGGCGAGCGGTTGGGCTCGCCGAACTTCCTGCCCATTCGAGGCCGCGCTCATGAAAAAAATTGCCGCCAAAAAAATGCCGGCGCTTCGCCGGAGGAGAATCATTTTGCGGTTGCGAACGCGACGTTCGTCACTCCGGCTTCGCTGCAAATATTGAGAACATTCACCACATTTTTGTAGGCGCCCGCTTCGTCACCGCGAATTACGACGGCCTGGTCGGGATAGAGTTTGACGAGACTTTGGAGAAGGTCGGTTAGCTCCCGCGCTGTCATGTTGCGACGATTCACCACCACCGTGCCATCCGTTTTAACGTTCACAACGACGTCTCCCGGCGGCGCCGCTTTTTCTTTGGCGGCGGTTGCTTTCGGCACCTTTACATCGAGCTCATTCTCATTGCGCGCCGCGTTCCAGGTCAGAAGAAAGAAAATGAGCAAGAGCATCAGCACGTCGACCAGAGGCGCGAGCTGAATACCGGGATGCTGCAAAGGCGCACGGCTACGCAGGTTCATCCAAACTGGGGCTAGAATTCCTGTTCGAGGAGGGCTGGAGTGCGTTCGCTCCGCCTGCCAAATTGCAAGGAGAGCAGCGCTAAAACGTGGGTCACGGCCGATTCTAATTCTGAGATTAGTCGTTGGGAGCGGCCGCGAAAGAACGCGTAGAAAATCATCGCCGGAATACCAATGGCCAGCCCGGCCGCAGTATTGAAAAGCGCTTCGCTGATGCCGTGTGAAAGCTGGGTGTAACGCTGCGTCCCAATGTCGGCGCCGAGCGCACCGAACGAGCGGATGATTCCAATAACTGTCCCAAGCAATCCAATAAGCGGAGCGATCATGCCAATATCGGCCAGATAGGTGACGCGGTTGTTCAGGTTCGAAGCGACCCGTGTGCCTTCCGTTTCCGCGATTTCGCGGACCTGCTCGAAATCCGCGTTCGGATTCTTCGTCGTGAAATCGAGCACCTGCTGCACGACGCGAGCGATCGCTTCCCCGTGACGGTTTGAAACGGCCAGCAACCCGAGGTAATCGCGTTTACGCAAGAGCGCGTCCGCGGTCGCCATAAATCCGCGCGAGACGATCGCGCCGCGCCGGATGGTCATGAAATAGACGATCACGAGCATGACCGAAATGACCGAGAGCAGGAACAATGGGATCATGATCGGTCCGGCTTTGAACATGGCGTCGAGGACAGTTTGAGCACGCGGGAGATCCGGCACCACCGGCGCAGGAGATTGCGCGAAAAGCGAGGTGGCGCTGGCCGGCACGAAAAGCAGCCAGAAAAGTTTTTTCATCCGAAGGCAGCCGCTACGATAATCGGCGAGCCGCGCGATGCAAGATGCGCCTCACTCCAGCCGGCGGACCCGGAAAATGTGCGCCGGCTTAGCGAGAGGATCGAGTTCGACATAATTCCGGTGACCATGCCAAACATATCGTTCCTCGTTCAAGAGATCATCAACCTCGTAGGTATCGCTTGCCATTTCGCCGAATTGATCAAGCGGCACATCGATGAACGAGTGCTGTCTATGAAATGGATCAACGTTTACGACCACCAGGATGATGTTGTCGCGTGCTGGAGTCATTTTGCCGTAGAAAAGGATTGCGCCGTTATCAGCATGGTAAAAGCGCAAGTTGTCGTAAAACTGCAGAGCGCGATTTTCCCGCCGGATTCTATTTAGCCGAGTGAGAAAATCCTTGATATTTCCAGGCGCGTCCCAATCGCGTTCTTTGAACTGGTACTTCTCTGAATCGAGGTACTCTTCACGGCCTGGAATGGCGGCGTTCTCGCATAACTCGAACCCGGAATAGATGCCGTAGAGACTGGAAAGCGTCGCGGCGAGGACGGCCCGCATTTTGAAGGCAGGGCGTCCGCCCACTTGCAGAATGGGCGATAAAATGTCGGGCGTATTTGGCCAGAGATTTCCCCGGAAATACTCGCGCATCTCGGTCTGAGTCAGCTCGGTGAAATAATCGCTCAGCTCCGGTTTGGAATTCCGCCAGGTGAAGTAGGTGTAGCTTTGGCTGAAACCGGCTTTCGCCAGAATTTTCATCATCTTCGGTTTGGTAAAGGCCTCAGACAAGAAGATGGTGTCGGGAAACTCAGCCCGGACTTCAGAGAGTAAATATTCCCAAAACGGGACCGGTTTGGTGTGTGGATTGTCAACCCGGAAAATGCGAACTCCCCGTTGCGCCCAAAACAGGACAATGCTCTTCATTTCCGCCCACAGCTCCGGCCAGTTTTTGCAGCGGAAGTTCAGCGGATAAATGTCTTCGTATTTCTTAGGCGGATTTTCCGCGTACTTGATCGTGCCGTCGGGTCGAGCGTAAAACCACTCCGGGTGCTCTACCACGTAGGGATGATCGGGCGAGCAATTGATTGCGAAATCGAGTGCGATTTCCATTCCGCGCTTCCGAACCTGATCTTCCAGCCAATCAAAATCTTCGAGTGTGCCCAAGGATGGATCGATGTCTTTGTGGCCGCCGCCGTTGGGCAAGTTAAGATAGCGATTTCCGGTCGCAAAAGGGACTCCCGGGTCCCCCGGCTCGCATTCGATCGAGTTGTTGCGGCCTTTGCGGTTAGTTCTTCCGATTGGATGAATCGGCGGGAAATAGATCACGTTAAATCCCATCGCCTTTGCGTCGTCGATGCGCGGCAGGCAATCGCGCAGTTTGGAACCGCGATCTCCCCGGCCTTCGGCTGAGCGCGGGAAAAATTCGTACCACGCGGCAGTGCGTGCTTCGCGACGATCGACGAGCAAATGGGGAGGCGGGGCCCATTGCGTGGCGGCGGAGCGATCCGGATAAGTCGCCATCAGCACCTCCAGTTCACCGGAATGGGCAAGGGCGTCTACTTCGGCCGGCGGGCTGCTACGCAGGGCCTGCGCCCTCTCATTCAGCCGCTCCGCATCCTCCGAATCGACGGCGCGCTTGGCTGCCTGGTCGATCAGCGCGGCGCCCTCGAGCGCTTCACTGCGAAGCGGGGTGACTCCGGCCTTGAATTTGGTGGAAAACTCATGCTGCCAGGCACTGAAGGTATCAGTCCATGCTTCCACGGTGTATTCGTAAGTTGCATTTTCGTAGAGAGTGCAAACGCCGCGCCACCGATCGTTATCGACAAACTTCATCGGGGTCTCGTGCCAGCGCGCTTCACCGACCATTCGCCATTTCAAAACGGCGGCTACGACATCATGGCCGTCTTTAAAGATGTCTGCTTCAACGACGAGATCTTCGCCGACGACGCGCTTAATTGGATAACGGCCGCCGTCGACTAACGGCTGCAGGTTCTCGATGACCGCGGTCGGAAACGCCCGAAGCATGGGCGTTC
>QHNB01000080.1 GCA_003217965.1 Verrucomicrobiota bacterium
CCGAAGATTTGCAGCATGTCGACAGCATGTTTCATCGTCTCCCAATCCGATGCGCTGCCCATGATGACAGCGACCTCGGGTTTTTTGCGCGGCATAGGCGAATCTTAACGAAGTTCTCATTGCCGCAACGCACGATTTCGCCGCGAATTAAATTCGTTTATGGTGACGGATGAATGCGAGAGGTCGGTCGATTGCACTGATCGGGTTCATGGGCGCCGGGAAATCTGCTGTCGGACGCGAGTTGGCGGCGCGTGTGAAAGGGCCGCGATTCGATACTGATGAAATGATCCGCAAACGCTTCGGTAGCTCCATCCCCGAAATCTTCGCGAAGTATGGCGAAGAGACTTTTCGTGAGGCGGAGACGGATGCGCTCCGGAGTCTGCGTCACGTTGAGGCGGATATCATTGTGACAGGCGGAGGAATTGTATTGCGGGACGAAAACGTGCAGCTCCTCCGTGCATTGGCGATGACAATCTGGCTCCACGCCGACGAGGAAATTCTTTGGCAGCGCGCATCACGCCGAAGCAATCGCCCTTTACTGCAAACCCCTAATCCGCGTCAGAAATTTTCCGTTCTACTGCAGGAACGCCTACCCCTCTACCAAGCAACCGCGGACCATCGCATCGATACTTCCAGTGCGAGTATTGCGGAGGTGGTCGATGAAATTGCGACGCTCCTATGAGAACGCTCGAGTCTCCCACTTTCCTTCGCGAACAGGTTGTGGCTTTGGCGCGTGAGCTCGGGTTTGATATCTGCCGATTCGCCAATGCAGCCCCCCCGGAGCACGCGGACGCGTTTCGCGACTGGCTCGAAGATGGAGCAGACGGCGAGATGACCTATCTCGCTCGCAACGCGAAAAAACGGTGCGATCCGCAGCAAGTTTTGCCCGGGGCTAAGAGCGTCATCGTTCTAGCCCTTAATTATTTCCAGGGAGATCGAGTCGATGAAAATCATGGCCGAATCGCCCGATACGCCTGGGGGGAGGATTACCACCAACTGATAGAGACGAAACTCAATGCGATTGACCGATGCTTGCGGAAAGCTGGAGGTGTTCAGAAATGTTATGTCGACACCGGTCCACTGCTGGAGCGCGATCACGCTGCGTCTGCCGGTATAGGCTGGCATGGCAAAAGCACGATGTTGCTTAATCGAGAGCTCGGGACCTGGTTTTTCCTCGCCGAGATTTTGACGACTCTTGAATTCGCGCCCGATCGCTCACAGCCGGATCGCTGCGGTAGCTGCACTCAATGCATCCACGCGTGTCCAACAGGTGCGATCACTGCGCCGCACCATGTGGACGCGCGCCGCTGCATTTCCTATCTCACAATCGAGCTGAAAGGCTCAATTCCGCCTGAATTGCGTCCCCTTATCGGTGACAGGATTTACGGTTGTGATGCTTGTCTCGACGCTTGCCCATGGAATCGGTTTGCCCGGGTTTCGCGCGAGACCGCATTTAAAATGCCGTCCGATATCGCGGGCCTGCGTTTGCGAGATTATCTCACCCTCGATGAGGAAAAATTTCGAGAGCTATTTCATCAATCGCCAATTAAACGAACAAAACGGCGCGGATTGCTGCGGAACGTCTGCGTTGCTTTAGGCAACGTCGGTGGCGTCGATGACTTGCCGGCCTTGGAGAAGGCCGCGACCGATAGGGAACCACTGATTGCTGAGCACGCCTGTTGGGCCATCGAGCAGATTCGCCAACGTCTTTTCAAGTCGGTTTCTTGAATCCAACGCCGGCTCGCCCGCCGTCAAAACAGGGTGCAAGGTGAACGAGTTTTGCTTTGCAAAGGTCTAACGAGGGGCTATTCCTCCCCCGTAGAGATGCCATGCCACAAAGTGTTACTTCCAGGCGCCCGGACGTAGTCGCGCCCAGTCCGGCTACCGCTCCCGCGCCGGCCGCTGTCGCTCCGCGGAAGCAAAAATCTCGTCGCCGCCGCTACCTCCTCATCGGGATCGGAGCGTTGCTTTTGATCTGCATCATCGGTGCAATAGTTTGGAGCAAGCGGGAGAAGCCTGTCCCGGTTACAACGGAAAAAGCAGCTAAGCGCACTATTGTGCAGTTGGTCTCCGCGACCGGAAAGGCGCAGCCGGAAACAGAGGTGAAAATCTCACCGGAGGTTGCAGGAGAAATTATCGAGCTGCCCGTAGTTGACGGAGCGCATATGAACAGAGGAGACCTGCTGGTCCGGATTAAGCCTGACTCCTACAAAGCGCTGTTGGAGCAACAAGAAGCCGCCATTAGCTCAGCCAAGGCCACGAACCTGCAGCAAAAAGCGACGAGAATGAAGACCGAGTTAGACCTGAAAAGGTCTGAAGATCTCTACAACAAAAAGATGATCTCAGTGCAGGAATACAACGCGGCCCAGGCTGCGCACGACGTAGCGACGAATACCTATGAAAGCTCGCTGCATGAAATCGAGCGGGCCCAGGCGGCTTCGAGCCAGGCACGTGACGCATTATCGAAGACGGCAATCTTCTCGCCGATCGACGGAATAGTGACGATCCTAAACAGCAAACTCGGTGAGCGCGTGGTCGCAACTAATCAGTTCGCCGGGACCGAAGTCATGCGGGTAGCGGATTTGACCAGAATGCAGGCAGTTGTCGATGTAAACGAGAACGATGTCGTGAATGTAAAAGTTGGTGATAAGGCGCGAGTGAAGATCGACGCCTATGGCGACCGGCGCTTTAATGGCGCCGTCCAGCAAATCGCTAATACTGGTAAAACGACGGGGGCCGGTACGCAGGAAGAAGTCACAAATTTCGAGGTAAAAATTCTGATTGCTAATCCGGGAGTGCCGTTGCGCCCGGGGATGAGTTGCACGGCGGACATCGAAACGAACTTGGTCAGGGACGTGGTTAGTGTCCCGCTCCAAAGCGTTACGATTCGCACAGGCGACAGCAGCTTGAGCCCTGAGGAGATCGAACAGCGCAAACAGATGCAGGAGCTGCGAGACAAGGGGGACAATGCTGCGGACGTCGTAAACACGCAGCAGGAAAAGAAGACCCAGCGCGAGGAACGCGAGAAGCTAGCCAAGGTTGTTTTCAAGAAGAATGGAAGCAAGGCACAGCAGATAAGGGTCACGACCGGGATCGCCGACGATACTTACATTGAAATCAAGAGCGGTATCGCTCCTGGCGACGAAGTGATTTCCGGCAGTTACAGCGCGATTAGTCGTAAGTTGAAGGATAACGCCAAGGTCACAATCGAGAAGCCGCCCTCAAAGAAGTGAGGTGAAACGGCGCGAGCCGTAACAAGCGATGGAGTCCTTCGACGAAGCCCTCAATATCCGGCCGCATGGTCGGAGTGTCATCGAAATCCAAGACATCACGAAGCGCTATGTGATGGGCGAGGAAATCGTGCACGCTCTGCGCGGAGTATCGTTGCGAATCCATCGCAATGAATACATCGCGGTCATGGGCCCGAGCGGCAGCGGCAAATCTACCCTCATGAATATGCTGGGCTGTCTCGATACGCCGACCTCCGGCCATTACCAATTCAATGGCAAAAACGTGGCGGAAATGGACGACAACGAGTTGGCGGAAATTCGCAACCGCGAGATTGGATTTGTCTTTCAAACCTTCAACCTGCTCCCTCGTTCGACAAGCTTGCGGAATGTTGAGCTGCCCCTGATTTATGCCGGTATAAATCCGGAGACGCGCGAAGAAATGGCCGCGCGTGCGCTGCAAAAAGTCGGGCTCGCCGACCGGATGAACCATAAGCCGAACGAGCTATCGGGCGGCCAGCGCCAGCGCGTGGCGATTGCGCGCGCCTTAGTGAACAACCCCTCGTTTATCCTCGCTGACGAGCCAACGGGCAACTTGGACTCGAAAACGGGCGGAGAAATTATGGGGCTGATGGAGACGCTTTATCAGCAAGGCCATACGATCATCCTGGTCACGCATGAAGCGGACATCGCGCGACATGCAAGGCGAACGGTGCACCTGCGAGACGGTTTGATCGAGAGCGACGATTACCTTCCGCTGATGGAAACAGAATTCGTAATCAGCTCACCATGAGGCGCTTCATTTACGAAATAAGCGAAAGTTGGAAAATTGCAGTTGCGCAGATGGGTTCCAACAAAATGCGATCCACTTTGACCGCGCTTGGCGTCATTATCGGAATCGTCGCAGTGACCTTGATGGGCACGGCCATCAGCGGAATCTCGATCGGCTTCGATAAAAGTATGGCCATTTTTGGCGATGATGTGCTTTACGTCGGGCAGTGGCCGTGGAAGCGGGTGGATGATTGGTGGAATTATCGAGACCGCAAAAAAATTAAGACAGAGTATGCGGAGCCGATCAACCGGATGATCGCGGCAACGCCGAGGTCCAACCTTACGGTCGCTGTTCCTACTTCCAGTGTTTACCGCAGTGTCAAATACGGAGACGGCGAGGTTAACAATGTTCTCGTGCGCGGAACCGTATCGGATTACGTCATTACCTCGACGTTCGATTTTAAGGAAGGCCGTTTTTTTAACGAATTGGAATCGCGTGGCGGCGCTAATGTCTGCGTTGTCGGCTACGACGTGGCTAATGCTCTCTTCCCCTCCGCCAGTCCTCTCGACAAGTCGGTCCTGATCAATGGACAGCCATTCAAAGTGGTTGGCGTGATCTCCCGCCAAGGGACATTTCTCGGCCTTTTCAGTCTGGATTCGATCGTGGTGATGCCCCTGCCAGCATTTCAGAAATATTTCACCGCCAAGAGCGAGGCCGATATCCTGGTAAAAGTAACAGACAAAACCAAATTGGCCGAAGCGAAAGACGAGCTGATCGGAATAATGCGACGCGTGCGTGGCCTGTCACCGGAAAAAAAGGATGATTTTAGCATCAACGAACAACAGGCTTTAAAAAGCACTCTTGACCCCATCAAAAACTCGATCGCCATCGCCGGGCTTTTCATCACCGGTCTTTCCCTTTTTGTGGGCGCGATCGGGATTATGAACATCACTTTCGTGAGCGTGAAAGAACGGACTAAGGAAATCGGAACGCGCAAGGCACTTGGGGCACGCCGGCGGACGATCCTTCTTCAGTTTCTTATTGAATCGACCGCGCTTTGTCTTCTCGGCGGCTTCATCGGCCTAGCCCTTGCCTTTCTGATGTGTTTCTTGATTGGCGTAGGGTTTCCCTCGTTTCCGGTCCATTTTTCGACCGATTTGGTCGTAGTCAGCATGGTCGTGTCGGTCTTGACCGGGCTCATCGCAGGGTTCGCACCGGCATGGACCGCGTCACGTTTAGATCCGGTTGCGGCGCTCCGCTATGAGTAAGCATCGAGGAAACACTTCTCCATCGCTCCCTCTCCTTGTCGCTTCGTTACCCTGGCACACGCGAGGTTAAGATGCTTTTCCGTGAAATCATTTTGATGGCTTGGTCTTCCCTAGGCGCAAATAAATTGCGCTCGGCGCTGACAATGTTGGGCATTACGATTGGCGTGTTTTCCGTCATTTCCGTGATGACGGCCATCGGCGCCCTGCAAAATTCGATCGAGAGCGGAATTAGCTTCCTTGGCTCAAATATTTTTCAATTTGCGAAATATCCGGTGAACGTCGATGCCGGTGGCGAGGCGAAGAAAAAATTTCAGAACCGCCGTAATATCACCTATCGACAGGCGCTGCGTTACTACGAGTTGATGCAGGGCAATGCGCAGGAAATTTGCCTCAAGACCTTTGGTCGCGATCTAAAAAGCCAGGCCGTTTACAATGGGGTCAAGACAACGCCAAGTCTTACCGTCGTCGGCACCAATGGAAGCTTTCTCACCGCCAACGCTTACACACTTGGTTATGGGCGCAACTTGAACGACGAGGACGTTGAGCTCGCCCGGAGCGTACTGGTGGTTGGGAAAATGATCGAGAAACGGTTGTTTCCGCACGAGACGCCCATTGGCAAAGTCATCAGGATGAGCGGACATACCTTTACCATCGTTGGCGTGCTGGCAGAGAAAGGCACCTCCTTCGGGCAAAGTCAGGACGACATTTGCATCATGCCGATCACGAGATTTTTCGAGGATTACGGCGAAGCCAATCGCACGGTGAACATTGCGACACAGCCTTTCTCAACTGAGCTCTATAATCGGACATTGGACAAAGGCATTAGTGCAATGCGAATTGCGCGTGGCCTTCGCGCCAATCAGGAAAACGATTTCGAAATCTACACAAATGATTCGCTCAAGAGCGCTTTTACTTCCGTGGCCGGCGTCGTGCGCATTGGCGCGTTTGTGATCAGTTTCATTGCCCTCGTTGCCGCCGGCATTGGCATCATGAACATCATGCTGGTTAGCGTGACGGAGCGGACAAAAGAGATCGGCGTTCGCAAATCCGTTGGGGCCCGCAGTTACGACATTCTCCAGCAGTTTCTGACCGAGGCAGTCTTCATTTCAGAAGCGGGTGGAATCCTTGGAATCATTTTAGGTGTGATTGGTGGAGATTTGCTCGCGCTTTGGCTAAAGGTTGATTTAATTTTCCCTTATGGGTGGGCCGTGGCAGGTTTGGTTGTTTGTTCTGCAATCGGCATTGGTTTCGGTTTTTATCCCGCCTATCGTGCAGCGGTCCTCGATCCGATCGAGGCACTGCGTTACGAATAGAGGCAAACCGGGCGTCGGCGAGCGTGGATTAGACGGTCGTGGGCACGCAACTTGCGCCTGTTTTGACCAATCATGCGCTCTGTTCTCGCTTCCCTAAGCTGCTGTGCCTGCGCCTCCTCCAGGGATCGAGCGTAACGTTCTTCTCGTCGAAGAATACAACGCGCTCGCGATTGCGATCGAATCGGCGCTAAGGAAATTCGCGCCGAAGCATCGAACGCATGTCGCCAGTTCTTTGGCTGGAGCACGGACGATTGCGATCGAGCGAAAGCCGGAATTGATCATTCTCGATTTTGATCCGCCCCATCCCAGCGCGATAACCTTTTTCGAAGAACTGCAGAGCGTACTTCCGGCCAGCCGCGTTCTTGTCATCGCTGCGGGAATCTCCCCCGAGGTGGCGAGGGAACGCAGCGCGAATGGCGCACTCCAGTTTCTTGAGAAGCCTTTTGAACTCGTTGATTTCGGCGCAGCGGTCCAAGCCCTCCTCGGACCCTGGATGGAGACAGGAACTTCGCGCGGGACATTGCGAGATTTCACGCTGGTCGATGTAATATCGCTCGTTTGTCTCGCTGAAAGCAGCGCAATGATACAGGTCCACGCGAACGCCTATCGCAACGGCCAATTGCATATTCACAAAGGCCACATCGTCCATGCCGTGACCGATGATATCGAGGGCGAGCCAGCCCTTGTTGAAATGCTGCTATGGAAGGAGGCACGCTTCGTCGAAGTCAGCAGGCCACCAGGAATACCGCAGACGATTCGGGGCCCGTGGGGGGCGACACTGGTCCAAGCGCTCCAGACGGCGAAAAAGCGCCAACCAGCCGTCACCGTTCCGACCATCGCCGAAGCTCAAGCGCCACCCGCAGTAGCGCGGACGGTAAAAACTGGACCGAAAGTTCTTGTCATCGATGACACCGAGATGCTGCTTATTTTCGTGGAAGATTCGCTCACGCTTGCTGATCCGAATCTCCAAATCACAACTGCGCTTACCGGTCTGCACGGCGTGAAAGAGGCGGAGCGGCTCCGCCCAGATCTCGTCCTCGTCGACTATAGTTTGCCCGATATTAAGGGAGACGAAGTCTCTCGGCGCCTTGGAGCGAACGAAATCACGGCCGGGATCCCGATTGTGATGATGTCCGGCCATGTCCATGAAATGACGGCGGCGGCTGAAAAACTCCCCAACGTTGTTGCCACCATCGCTAAACCCTTCTTGTCTGAGGCGCTGGTGGCGCTTGTTCGACAGACATTGAAAGAAGGGCCAACACGGAGGAAAGCGTCAATTCCGGCTCCTCAAAAAAAAAGTCCGGCGCCGGAGAAAAAAAGCCAAACGGCAAAAATCGCAGAACAAAGAGCGCCTTCACCATCCATCGGTGCCCGCAAAAGTGAAGCGGCCTCCGCGCCCGCTCCTGGCCCGGTAAAGGAAAAGCAAGTCGAGCAGAGAAAGCAGGTGTTTATGCCTGCGCGCGAAGCGGGCAAGCCGCCGATGGTGGCGGAGATCAAGCGACCGCAATTGTCGATTCCATCTCCGCCGTTGTCAGAAAAACCCTCGTCCTTTCCGCGAGAAAAGTGGATCGAAGCTCCTGTGCTTGGGCCTAACGAGGTGTTGCTCGATTTGCCCCTTGATGTCGTCTCGATGCAGTTCGACACCTCATTCCAGATCGGCTCGATTCGAGCGCGCCCCGCATCACCGACAGTAGCAATCGAGATCCCCGCCCTGGCCGCACGCACCGCGCTCCCGTTGCAAACTGCTTTCCGTCTCGGTCCGATCGAGCTTGATAGTGCGGCGCGGATTTCAATTGTTCGTCTGGTGCCGACGGCGCAACCCTTTCAGGCTGTCGCGACACACGGGGCATTTGAAATTGGCGGGGTCACTGTGGTGGCGGCAAATGAGCGCGAGCGCTTGCAACTGATGTCGGCAGCAACCTCCACCATGACCATGCAATTACTTGCCCCGCTCGAGTTGGAATCAGTCGAGTTCTCAGCAAACCTGGAAGTCAGGCAACTCGTTTTGCGCTGCCGCAGTAGAGCCGTGCGCGTGACGCTAAACTCCCAGTCCTCCCGAACGCGTAGCGGAGCCAGCTTCGAAACGATCATGGTGAAGCTCGACGAAACAGGGCGTATCAGCGAACTTACCCTGGCGCCGATGAGCTAGGCGCCATCGAGTCCGAGCGCGCTGAACGTTTCGTCGACATGACGGAAATGATTGTCGAGCGAACAAAGCTCATCGATCTGCTTCGCTGACAGTTTGCTCGCGATGGCCGATTCAGCTTTCACGTTCTCGGCGAACGATCTCTCGCCCTGCCAGGTTTTCATGGCTGCGCGTTGCACTGCTTCGTAGGCCGTTTTACGGTCGAGGCCGGCGCGAGTAAGCGCGAGCAGGATTGATTGGCTGAAATAAAGCCCTCGGGTGAGCGTAAGATTGCGTTCCATGTTTTCTGGATGAACGTGCAGCTCATCGACGAGCTCCCGCAGTTTCACTAGCATGTAATCGATGAGCATGCAGGAATCGGGCAAAATGATTCGCTCCGCGCTGGAGTGACTGATATCACGCTCATGCCACAGAGCGACATTCTCCAGCGCCGTCAGCGCATTCCCACGAACGACGCGGGCCAAACCGCTCAGCCGTTCACTTGTGATCGGATTCCGCTTGTGCGGCATTGCCGAACTGCCCTTTTGCCCCTCGGTGAAAAACTCTTCCACCTCGAGCACCTCAGTCCGTTGCAGATGACGAAATTCGGTCGCCCAACGGTCGATTGAGGACCCGATTAGCGCAAGACTCGTGAGAAATTCTGCGTGTCGGTCACGCTGCACGATTTGGGTCGAGATCGTCGCCGCGCGTAAGCCAAGCCGTTCGCAAACTTCCCGCTCAATTTCTGGATCAAGGTGGGCGTGCGTGCCAACAGCGCCACTCAATTTGCCAACCCGGATTCGCTCGCGCGTTTGTAATAGACGCTCCTCCGCACGTCCAAACTCGTCGAACATCACAGCTAGCTTGAGACCAAACGTGATTGGTTCCGCATGGACACCGTGGCTGCGGCCAATCATCGGCGTGCGTTTATATTGCCGCGCGCTTTTTGCAATCACTGTCCGCAGCGCCTTTAAATCATCGTCAATGATTTCCGTCGCTTCCATCATTTGAACCGCGAGCGTCGTGTCGAGAATGTCAGACGAAGTTAAACCTTGATGCATCCAGCGCGCCGCCGGTCCGATGTAGGCCGCGACGTTCTCCAGAAACGCAATTACGTCATGATTTGTTCGCTTCTCGATCTCGGCGATCTCCTTGACCGAAAATCGGCCCTTTTTCCGAATCTCAGCGGCGTCCTCCGTCGGGATCAGCCCAAGCCGGGCCATGGCCTCACAGGCTAGGGTTTCAACCTCGAGCCAAATCTCGAATTTGTGCTCGTCCGACCAGACTGCGCGCATCTCTGGTCGAGAGTAACGGTCAATCACCGCGGCAACATAAAAGCAGGGCGAAAGCGCGGAAAGCGTTTATTTGGAGTGAAAAGAAAACGCTCCGGTAATCACACCGGAGCGTTTACGAAAATTAACTGTTCCCCGAATTAGCAAACCTTCGCTCGCAAGAAACGGCCATTATCTTCCACTTTCACCCGGCCGCTGCCAAGTAAGTCCGCAACGGCGGCAACCGTTTCACGCGTGCTTTTGGTGCATGAACTAACGGCGAGCACGAGGTCGCCGAGGGAAAGCTTTTGTCGAAGGATCTGCGAGTTCTTTTTCATAGCCAACCCCTTAGACAGCAGATCAGGTGCCAACGTTCACTCGGCGACACTTTACGTAGTATTTTGGGTCCTGAATGGCCTGTTCTCTGAGCAGTGCTGCCCCGCTGCTGACAACTGTGTCGCATTCCTTTACAGCGCGGGCTGGTTCGGTCCTGCACCATCGGGTGGGCGGGCGGTCAGTCTTAAAACTAGGATATAAAGCGCGGTTAGAACGAGGACCGCTGCAACAATCATATGGGATTTTGCCTTTAGCGCTACGGCCATCCCGGCGGGATCACGCAGCATTTCTGGGGTGATAGCAGTTTGCCCAAACCAGGCCAAAACCGCACACCAGACCGCCGAGCCGATAATCGTCATCAGGCTGAACAGCGCGAAGTTCATTCGCACGATCCCAGCTGGAATGGAGATCAAATGTCGGATAACGGGCAGCAAGCGCGCAAAGAAAATGCCGCCGGCAGCATAACGGTTTACCCAGACCTCGGCGCGACTGAGCTTCGATTCGTTGATAAAAAATAAACGGCCCCATTTGACGATGACAATTCGCCCGAGCCACAACGAAACCCAATAAGTAATGGAGGCGCCAAGCCAAGATCCGAATGTGCCGGCCGCGATTACTCCCCAGAGGTTCAGCTTTCCCTGCGCCGCCAGAAAGGCCGCCGGAGGAACTACGATTTCGCTCGGCACTGGAAAAATCGAGCTTTCCATTGCCATCAAAAGAATGATGCCGAGATAGCCCCACTCTTGAACCCAATCGAACCAGACTTGTAGTAAATGATGCACTAGAAATTTGAGATTTCAGACATAGCCTGAACGCCGCGCCGGTAGTTCAATCTGAAATTGTCAATCTGCAATCCAAAAATCTGCCATGTCGATTTACCGCCGCGTTCTTGAATATTACCGGTCGTTTGCCGTTGGGACTTTAATCGGCGTTGTCTTCTCGCTCGCGAGCATTGGATTGAATCTTCTCAAGCCGTGGCCATTCAAGGTCATTGTTGATTATATCTTGCCCGGACGCTTGCGCGATTTTCATCCGCCCCCAATTTTCCGATCGACCCTTCACTTGACTGACGGCGCTCTTGCGCAGTCGAATCAACTCACTTCAACCGCTCTGATCGCGCGCCTCTGTCTCGCTCTCGTCCTGATTCAATTGCTATGGGGCCTTTGCAATTTCGCCAGCAACTACGTGTTCGTGAAAATCGGCCTTCAGGCGCTGCTCAAATTGCGGACTGATCTCTATTCCCACTTGCAACGTCTCTCGCTCAAATTTCACGATACCCGTCGCTCGAGCGATTCCAGCTTCCGCGTCGCTTACGATTCGCAGGCTATTCAAACGATCTACAACAAAGGCTTTACCGGGATCTTCGGATCGGTAATCACGTTGGTTGGCACCTTCGCCATCATGGTAAGGCTCGATTGGCAGCTGACTCTGCTGTCGATCGCGATTATTCCACTTTTGATCGTGACGATCTACTTTTTTGCCAAGCGGATTCGGCAGGAATCAACCTGGATCCAGGAGCAAGAGAGCGCTGTGCTAGCTCAGGCGCAGGAAGGATTGAGCTCGATCCGGATGGTTCACGCATTCGGGCGCGAAGAATTTGAGGTCTCGCAATTCCATCAGCAGGCCCGCGGAAGTTTGGAAGCCAACCTTCGCCTGACTCTGACCAACGTGAAAAGCGCGCTCGTTATCAGCACCCTGATGGTGCTCGGAACCGCCGCCATGTATTACCTCGGCACGCTGCATGTCCTGGCCGGCACGCTCTCTCTCGGATCGCTCCTCGTTTTCAGCGCGTATCTGCTCATGCTCTACCAACCACTCGAGTCGCTCACTTACACGGCATGGGCCATGGAAGGAGGGACCGCCGGGGCGCGGCGTTGTTTCGAAGTACTCGATCGGCAGGATGACGTCGTCGATTTGCCGTCCTCGATTGCGATCGAAAGAACGGATGGCGCAATCTTGTTTCAGGGCGTCTGCTTTGGTTACGATAGAGGTCGCGATGTATTGCAGGATATCGGTCTGGAAATCGCGCCCAATCAGATCATCGCCCTCGTCGGCAGTACCGGCGCGGGCAAGAGCACGCTCTTGAGCCTGGTGCCCCGATT
Source organism: Verrucomicrobiota bacterium (assembly GCA_003217965.1). Taxonomy (GTDB): domain Bacteria; phylum Verrucomicrobiota; class Verrucomicrobiia; order Chthoniobacterales; family UBA10450; genus AV69. The sequence goes on from QHNB01000080.1 coordinate 12,415, forward strand.
TTACGATCCCACTCATGGTCGCGTCACACTCGATGGCCGCGACATTCGCCAGATCACCAAAAAGTCTTTGCGGGCGCAGATCGCGATTGTCTTACAAGATACACTGCTTTTTTCCACGAGTGTGCGCGAGAACATTGCTTATGGCCGAGCTGAAGCGACTGATGAAGAAATTCGGGAAGCGGCCCGACAGGCCCAAGCCGATCAGTTTATCTCACAGCTTCCGCACGGTTACGAAAGTCTGATTGGTGAACGCGGGAGTCATCTCAGCGTCGGTCAGCGCCAGCGGATCGGCATCGCCCGAGCGTTCCTGAAAGATGCGCCCATTCTTCTACTAGATGAACCTACTTCTGCGCTCGATCCCTCTACCGAAGCGGCCATCATGGAAACGATCAAGGAATTGATGCACGATCGTACCACCCTTATTGCTACGCATCGTATCGCCACCATTCACACGGTGGACCAGATTGTCGTACTCGATCGCGGACGGATCGTTGAACAAGGCCGTGGCCCCGAGCTCATCGCCCGGGGCGGCGTTTACGCCAAGCTTTACACTTCTGGGAAATTCTCATGAGTAACGTGAATGCCGATCGGCGGGTCGAAGGTGATTGGTGGGCAGATCCGATTCCGTGGAATGTCGATTTCGGCGAAGGTTTTTACTGCGAGACTGCTCAAATTTTTCGGCACCTGAAAGCCCAGCAACCGCATGCCGTCCGGATTGGTAATCATGTTTCGTGCTATGCCGGATGCTCCTTCGCGATCGGAGAAAATGGATCGGCGACAATCGGCGCTTTCACTTTACTCAATGGCGCACTGATCATGGCAGAGGAACGCATCGAGATTGGTTCGCATTGTCTCGTCTCATGGAACGTCGGTATTGCCGATTCCGATTTTCACCCCCTTGAACCGGCCCGCCGGCTGATCGATGCGCATGCTCTGGCTCCATTCTACAAAGACCGGCCGGCACGCCCCAAACTCGAAACCCGGCCCGTGATCATCTCCGACAACGTCTGGATCGGGATGAACGCAATTATTCTTAAAGGTGTGACCATCGGCGAAAATTCCGTCGTTGCTGCCGGCGCGGTGGTGACAAAAAACGTGCCCGCGAACTGTGTGGTCGCCGGGAACCCGGCCATTCTCACGCGGAAGCTAGCGGGTTAAACGGGTCAACCAGTTGAAGCGCAAGCGGGTTATCGTGATGGGCTTCATGGGCTCGTGCCCGATCGCCGGTGTGATCTGGCAACACCTTCACTATATTGTCGGCCTGCGGCGGCTTGGACACGAGGTCTACTACATCGAAGATTCTGCCCGCCTCCCGTATGATCCCAACACCTTTGAAGTAAACAACGATTTCGCCTATGCCGCCAAGCTCCTCACCTCTCTGGCCGATGAATTCGACTTCAAGTCGCACTGGTCATTCTGCGCTCGTTATTTGCCCGGATTTCCAACTGCCGGCCTGCCGCTAAGGACAATTCGATCACTTTACAAATCAGCTGACGCCATCCTGAACATCTGCGGGGCTCAGGAATTCAATGACGATCTCCTGACGAGCGATCGCATCATTTACGTCGAAAGCGATCCCGGGGTCGAACAAATTAAGGTCGATAAGCGAGTCCGCTCGACCATCGAATACCTCAAACGTCATTGTGCTCTTTTTACCTTTGGCGAAAACGTCGGAACTGAGCGTTTTCCAGTTCCGCTACACGGTTTAAAATGGCTGCCGACGCGGCAACCGGTCGTTACTGATTTGTGGCGAACGCAAAGGGCCCCGCTTCCTGCCGCGGTCTTTACTTCGGTTGCGAACTGGTCCACCAGCGGACTCAAAGACATTCAGTGGCGTGGCAAAAAATATCTCTGGAGCAAGTCCGCTGAATTTTTGCGATTTATCGAGGCACCAAAAGCTGCCCGCGAAACATTCGAATTGGCGACGGATATTGGCGATGTCAAAACCCGAAGGCGGTTTTTACAAAATGGATGGCGTCTTCGCGTTCCGCACGAGCTCAGTGTGAATTACTGGAGTTATCGCGATTACATTCGCCGATCGAAAGGTGAGTTTACCGTGGCAAAAGATCAGTACGTTCGGTTAAATAGCGGTTGGTTCAGCGACCGCAGCGCGTGTTATTTGGCAGCCGGCCGGCCTGTTGTGACCCAGGAAACCGGCTTCACCCAAATCTACGGTAGAGAGGGCGGCTTATTTGCATTTCGAGATTTGAAGGAAATCGCGGAGTCCGTCCGTGGGATCAGCTGCGATTACAGGAAGCACTCTCGATTAGCTCGAGCCCTGGCCCGGGAAATTTTCGAGGCTAAGACAGTTCTTCATTCATTACTGGAACGCGCGGGAATATGACGTTTTCGCTCAGCTGCGGTGCGACAGCAAATGCCAGCCCAATCCCAGTATTTGCTTTTGATCGGCTTCGATTCATCTTTTCGGCTCTTGCAATGGTTCGTCGCGTTATTTTCGCCTGCTGGCTGATACTTTGCGCGGGCGGTGAAGTTCTCGCCCAGCAAAATACGCCACCGCTGCCACCCGGAGAGGGCATGCCACCGGCATCTTCCAGCGCGACTCCTGCTCCGCCCGAACCAGTTGGACCGCCCCTGAAGCCAAGCGCAGCTCCTGCACCACCAGCTCCCATCGTGATTGCCGCGCCCAAGCAACCGAACGGCAAAATTGAAAAGAGCGTCGTAGCTGGCCCGCGCATCATGACCAATGCGCATGTCGTTAGCAATACGCGCTATCTCACGGTCGAGCGGGATGGTGATCCAAATAAGTACCCGGCGCGCGTCCTTTTCGTAGCCCATGATTGTGACCTGGCCCTTATTACGGTTGATTCTCCTGATTTTTACAAAAATATGGTGCCGCTGACTTTTGGCGGAATTCCAGAATTAGAGTCTGTCGTTTCAGCTTATGGCTATCCGATCGGCGGAGAGCGGATGTCGGTTACGACCGGGATCGTATCACGCATCGACTTTCAACTTTATACCCACTCGTCGATTGATCAGCACCTTGCCGTCCAAATCAGCGCGCAAATCAACCCTGGTAACAGCGGTGGCCCAGTGATGCAGAACGCCAAAGTGGTTGGCGTTGCGTTCCAGGGCTATAGCGGCGATGTCGCCCAAGGGGTCGCTTACATGATACCCACTCCGGTAATTCAGCGCTTTCTAACCGATATCAAGGATGGTCACTACGACAAATACGTCGATCTGGGTCTGACCTATTCAAAGCTGCAAAATCCCGCGCAGCGCCGCTATTTGGGATTACAGGATGATGGGCACGGGGTAATTGTGAATACAGTGATCGAGGCGGGCTCGGCTGGAAGGGTTCTCAAACAAGGCGACGTTTTGCTCTCAATCGATGACCATCCCATCGGGAGTGATGCGTTTGTCGAGCTGGAGGGTGGGCGGGCAGAATTTCAGGAAATCGTTGAGCGCAAGTTCAAGGGCGACAAAGTAAAGCTCGATCTTCTTCGCGACAAAAAGCCGATGACGGTATCGATCGAACTCAATACCGTCTGGCCCTATCTCACACAGGGACATTATTACGATATGCGGCCTCGTTATATCGTTTTCGGTGGATTGTTGTTTCAGCCACTATGTCTTGACTTGATGGAAGCTTACCAGATGACGGATCCGCGGGTGCGACATTTTTTCGACTTCTTTGTGCAGGAGCAAATCTACCTTGAGCACCCGGACGTGATTGTCCTTACTAATATCCTGCCTGATCCTACCAATACTTATCTTACCCCCTATCGAGCGAGTATTGTTGACGAAGTGAATGGGAAGAAAATCGGCACCCTACGGGACCTGGCCGAGGCATTTGCGGAAACGCCGGATCGATTTGTGATCAAAATGGTTGGTGAAGGGCCACCTTTGGTCTTGGAGCGAAGCCAGGTTGAGGGGGCGCGCGAGCGCATCCGTAGCCGGTACAACGTAATACAAGAACAAAATCTGGATGAGCAACCAATAGCTCAGCCAGCCCAAGCTTCGGCTGGAGGTCCGTCCTCGTAGTATGCAAGGAATCCGGTTACTGCTTTTTGCGGCGTTTTCCTGCTTTGGAGTGACAAACACCTTCGCCAAAAAGGATGTCACCCAGGCAGCCGTCCAGCCACGCCAATTATCACTCGTCCGCGTAAACGTCACTGGACAAGGTTTCGATTATTTTCGGCCGTGGCAAAAACGGGCACCCTTTTCCAAACGTGCGCTTGGGGCGGTTCTCTCTCAAGGCCGGGTCCTGGTTACGGCCGATTTAGTTGCGAATCAGAACTACGTGGAACTGGAGCGAGCTGAGTCGGGTGAGAAGACAGCCGCCTCAGTCGAAGTAGTAGACTATGAAGCGAACCTTGCCTTGTTGCAGCCGCAGGACAAGAAATTTCTGGAAGGTTTGCCGCCCTTAGAACTAACAAACGACACCGTTGTCGGAGATCGACTGGCTGCATTGCAGTTGGAGCAGACTGGCGCGCTGGTTGTCACCGACGGCCTGGTGACTGCGATTCAAGTCCTTCGTTACCCCGCTGAAGTCGGACAATTTCTAACGTATCGTCTGAGCATTGCTCTACAGTTTCGCGATAACAGCTATACGGTCCCGTTAGTTAAAAACAACAAGCTTGCTGGGCTTCTGCTTCGTTATGACCCACGTTCGCAGCTGATGGATGTGATTCCGGCGCCAATCATCACGCATTTCCTAAAAGATGCCGCCAAGCCAAACTACCCGGGTTTCCCATCAATCGGTTTCAGTTACTTTCCGACCCGCGATCCGCAACTACGAAAGTACTCGGGCGAAAGCGGAAATGGCGGCGGGGTTTACGTAACTGGCATCGAGCCGGGGGCAGCGGTCCAAAAGGCGGGCTTGCGGGTTGGTGATATCGTTACCGCAATTGGCAACTCTGAACTCGATCAGAACGGAAATTATATCGATCCGCTCTATAAGAAAATCGACTTCACCAACCTGTTCACGATGCGTGGATATTCCGGGGAAAAAGTTCCCTTTAAGATTCACCGTCAGGGCCAGCCGATGCAACTAGAGGTGACGCTGGAACATCGCTCGGCCGATGATTATATCATTCCGCCCTATTCTCGGGACGAGGCTCCCCAATACTACATACTGGGCGGACTCATTTTCCAAGAATTGACCCGCCAGTATTTGCGCGAGTGGGGAACGAACTGGTTGAAAGATGCTCCGCAGCGATTCGTCTATCTGGACCGATTCCAGTGGGAACTATTCCCGGAAGGTCATCGCCGTATCGTGATCTTAAGTCAGGTTCTGCCCGTTAACGGGACTATCGGATACGATGACGTCGGCTATTTGACCGTTACAAAAATAAACGGGAAGGAAGTTCATTCTTTGGAAGATCTAGCAGCAGCGGTGCAACAGCCAGTCGACGGATTCGTCAAAGTCGAAACGGTAGAAGATCCAAAACAGGTTGAGCTGGATGCGAACCAGGCGGAGCGGGATGGGCCCAGATTGCAGGAGAATTTTGGGATTCCGGTTCTCCAGCGACTGAAATAGCTCACGCGTCCGCGTTCACCTCATGCAGAAACGCCCTCACCTCGGGCGCATAAGTTTCGTAGGGATCGCTCATGATCAGAGTGTGGTTTGGACCGGACGCGATTGAATCCCAATTAATAACGTATGGTAATGCCGAGTCGCGAAATTGTGCCACTGCCTGTGAGCGTCCTGCCGCGCGTGAATTATTAGGAGGCCGGTAACTAGCGCTCTTGATCCGCACGCTTTGGTTCCAATCGGAAATGCGCTTCCCGCCCTTTACTTGAAAAAACAGCCCGCGGGCCGGATCGATGTTGTGATATTCCAAATCAAGACTGAGCAGCCACGGATCATCCCATCTCAACCCTTCGGCTTCGGCAAAAGTTTCTAACAACCATCGTTTGGTGATCCAATCGACTCCGCCGATAAGTGCCATCGGATTGGTCCGCAACGATTCCAGAGTAAAACTCCAGTTTTCCAGCAGCCAATCGATTTCCGGGTCACGCCCTTGAAGATATTTGTCGGCCGCGTCAAGAAACCGCCACTGCACATCGAGGGCTTCAACCATTTTACCGTTCTCCAATCGGACCAGCCACGGACCATCAGGAGAGTGTGAAACCTCCCGCGTCGAGACGACGGCATCTTCCAGGATCAGCCCACGCGGGAATCGGCCTTCCTCCAGCAACGTCAGCGCACAGGCGGTGGTCCCGACCTTCAAAGCATTCGCAAACGGACTCATGTTCGAATCCCCGATTAACAGATGCAGACGCCGAAACTTGCGGTAATCGGCCAAGGGCTCATCCCGGGCGTTAATGATTGCGCGATTAAACTGCACCCATTGATAGATGTCGTTGACGATATGATCGGCCCGTTGACTAAGCTGGAATTTCACGGGCGTCGGGCTTGGCGGTAAGTCGAAATCAAATGCTAGTGGATGAGCCTGACCAACGCGACCGGCTCCGGTGAAAATCTGCCGCGTCGCCAGGAAGGTTAACAAACTGCCCAGCACCGGTGGAGTGAACTGCGTCTCACGCCGCATCAAGTAGTTTTCGTGACACCCAAATGTCGCCCCCGTGTAATGATCGATGTTATTCTTGATGAACGAGACTTGTTCCGTGGCGTGCAATTCGCGCAGTGCATTCAGCAGGAGCGCGTCGCCCGCGGTTTCGTAGGTAACGATGTCGCGCAGACGCACACACTCGGGAGACGCATACT
>QHNB01000317.1 GCA_003217965.1 Verrucomicrobiota bacterium
CTTCCGCTGCGCGGAATTCTTCGGTGTTGCGGACCTTCTCATTAAGCTCTTTTACCAGCTCAGTTTGCTGATCGATGAGCAGCTTCGAATAGCCGACAATGTCGATGAACAGGACGTGTGCGATCTCGAGGTGAGAATCGGTAGGTGCCTCGGGCGACATACGGCGCGCTCTGTCGCTATGCGCGACACAAGTGTCTCAATTCGACGAGTGCGCGTCGAGCGCAAACCTCGGATGATCGCATACGAACCAAACAATAAGGTCGTCCAGGCCCGGCTACTTTACGCGCAGTGTTTCAACCTCGTCACTTAATCCTAGGTATTCCCATCGCTGTAGCGCAATCGGAACATTGCCTTTTTCCAAAGGAAATGGTGGAATCCGCGAGGATTAAATCTTTTGACCTGCTGCAATCACGCGGCGACCAAGAATCTTCTGGACAAAGTAGACTGAGCTTACTAAGTTCGCTTAGGTGACGAAGACGTTTCCTGTTCAGCTGCCAGAAGAGCTTCATCGTGAGCTGAAGCACGCGTCCATTGATGATGGAATGTCGTTGCACGATTGGATTCTCAAGACTTTGCAGGAAGCGGTTAAGAACGGTACGTCGAAAGGGAAGACTCAATCCAATGCCCGCACAAAGCGCAACTCCAGTTAAGCCGAAAAAGACCACTCGCGTCGCGCGCGGCGCCGCAACGAATGATCTTGTATTTTCAGCGTATGCGGGAACGAACGACGACGTCTTTCCCAATGTCCTGAAGCTATATGTGCCGCCAGGTTCGAAGATCGCCGACGTAACGTTCGGACAGGGAGTTTTCTGGAAGAAGGTTGAGAAGGGCCTGTACAAGATTCGACCGTCGGACATTAGGCTTGGGGTCGATTGTAGAGCTTTGCCCTATGAGAATGCCTCTTTCGACTGCGTTATCTTTGATCCGCCTTACATGCACACTCCTGGAGGGACTGCGCATCAAAATCATCAGAATTTTGAACTCTACTACGTTAATAATGGCGCCTCGAACGGAGAAAAGAAATATCACGAAGCTGTGCTTGATTTATATTTTCGAGGGGCCAAAGAGGCTCATCGGGTTCTTCGACCGGGCGGAATTCTAATTGCGAAGTGTCAGGACGAAGTCTGCGCAAACAAGCAGCGACTTACGCATGTCGAGATTATCAATGAACTCGCTGATCTCGGATTCATTATTGAGGACCTGTTTGTTCTAGTGCGACGAAACAAGCCTGGAGTTAGCCGCGTGCTAAAGCAGGTGCATGCGAGAAAGAATCACTCTTACTTCTTAGTCTTCCGAAAGCCTACGCCGACAACGTATCGGCCTCGAAAAAGAAGTGACCAAACGACTTTACGACTATTGGAGGAAACACGTGGTTCAACTTCTCGTAAGTAGCGGGAACGTCAAGATAGTATAGACGCTTCAGCTGCGCCATGTGTAATTGGTAGACGCGGCACTGATCAGGAACGCAGATCTCCGTAACATCGCGTCTTGCCACAGACCTTTTTGTCTCGGCTAGAATGACCGGCGTTCCGAGGAATCTTTCGGTACCGAAAACTCCGTCGATTACCCGCTGGTGAGCGAAGACTTGGATAATTCGTTCGCGTGTCGACAGTTTGATTGGAAGATGGAATTTTGGACGATCTTTTCCGAGATCGAAAATAAAGTCGGTCGGAAGCCATGTTTCCATGTCAAGATTCAACACTTGAATTCGGGTTATTGGATTCACGCCAAGGTGCGATGCAAACAAATGGCCGATGAGGTATTCGAAAAAAGTTCCCGGAGTCTTTTGGTCCCGATCTTTCGTCAAGTCGATGAAGCAACAGAAAGCCATCGCGACCGAGTAGATAATCCTGGTGACCTGATCCGGATTGAGTTTGGATAGAGATTTACGCTGCAGAGCGTTGTCGAGCTTGTCCCATTCCCCTGTGCGTTTGACGAAGAGAGCGGCGTTAACCGGTCGAGACAATTTAGTGCCCATGCGAAAGGCGAAATATTCTTTATTTGGGATGAGCGAGCGAAGCGGCTCGCGTTGTGCCTTCGCAAGAAACTCCATTGACGCACGATAGATCTTTCCGATGTGTGCTCTGTTCGCTGCGCCCCGAATATCCGCCGCGAACGCTGTTTGGAGAGCCGTATAACTGGTGAGCGGCACGGCGACGGCCTTTTATTGATCAGCTCTGCGTTCTTTAGCTCGATCAGCAAGTAGCGCTTGAGACAATCCCATCTGTTTCGCGATGCCGCGGCCGAATTCATTTCCTGTCGTCAGCTTTAGTTCGAATGCTTGAATGAGCTTTTCCTTCTGATCCCGCACAGATCGCTTCAGGTCGAGCTTTCGTTCGAGCGAACAGCTAGAGTTAGTATGACTAATTCGCAGCAGGCGTCCGCCTTGAGCGAGCTTAACGCTGCGGATCTTAATCTTCCTGGGATGAAACAATTCGTAGGCAGCTGCGTATTCAGGATCGTCCGCCATGTTTCCCTGGTGAAAATTTTCTAGGTCGTCATTCACGCTCATCGAGGATACCGAGGTATTCCCACTCCTGCAACGCGATCGGCACGTTGCCATTTTTCCAGACGAAGTCATGGAAGGCGCGCAGGTTGAATTTTTCGCCCTGCTGCAACCGGGCGTCGGCGAGGAATTTCATAATCTGTAATTTGCCGATCTGATAGGTGATAGCCTGGCCAGGCCCCGTGGAGAAAGCGATCGCTTCTTGTCGCGCCGTAACCGAATCCATCGGGACTTTTTGCTCCAGGTATTTTGCTGCTTGATCGAGCGTGAATTGGCCAAGCGCGAGTTTCACGTCGACCTCCACTCGTAGCGCGCGCAGACGCATAAAATTGTAAATGATTTCGCGCGTGTGCGGACTGTCATCGAACAGTCCGGCCTGCAACATCATCTCCTCGGAATAGAAGCCGATGCCTTCGTTCGCGCCCGAGTAATAATAGTGACGCCGAATGGGATCTTCATGTGTCCAGGAAAGACAGAGCTGGAAGTAGTGCCCCGGAATTCCCTCGTGAACGGTGATTGGGCGCGGGGCGAGGTGAAGTCGTCCATTTCGCCGAATCCTTCGAGGACGTGCAGGTACTCCGGCATCGGTCGCAGCGTGTAATGCTGAATCCAATCTGGAACGGTTAGAATCCCGTGTTTCTCGAGAAACTCGCGAATGGCCAGTTCCTTTTCGGTGGCATCTCGAATCCAGGCATCAGCATTATCAGCCAGTTTCAACGGCGGCACGTTTCGATTGCGTTCCTTTTCGTAAGTCTCAAATGCAACCGCCCGATCCCATTCCTGCCGACCCATGGCCAGGAGTTGTTCGGGTGAGTAGGGCATGAGCGCGACCTTTTGTAAGAAGAAGACGTAGGCGTCTCGGCCGAGCGCAGTCTCCTTCGGAAGAGAAGACAATTGTTCCCGGAGCTGGTTTCGAAAATGTTCTAGCGCCTCCGCCGCGTGATTGGTCGCGCTGTTCAACTCCGGCTCCTTAAGAGTCGTAACTTTTGATT
>QHNB01000318.1 GCA_003217965.1 Verrucomicrobiota bacterium
AGACCACGTCATTCGAATCAATCCGTGGCTGGATCAGCGTTTTGTGCCCACCTGGTTTCTCGAATACGTCCTCTATCACGAGATGTTGCACGCGATCGTTCCTGATCGAATGAGCCAAAGCGGTCGGCGCTGCGTTCATACGAACGAATTCAATCGCAGAGAACGCGAATTCCGTTTCTATAAGCGTGCTCGCCGCTGGGAAGAAGAAAACCTCGCTCGTTTTCTGCGCTAGCGCCGTTGCGAAGCGGCAGGGGGCGACCCAGCCTCAGACGGCGAGGGCGTCGTCGCCACGTTCTTTTTGATCAGATACCAGAGCGTGGTCGCGAGCAGGAGGGAGATCAACTTCGCGTGCCAGTTGTTCAGAATCAGTTTCTTCATAGGTCCGCTGCAACAAAATTTCGCTAATCCGCTTGTGAAAACCTTCCGGGGTAAAACCCCGTTCGATCCGCCGGCGATGACAAATGGAAATTCCACCGGTCTCCTCCGAAACGACCACGGCAACCGCGTCCGATTCTTCCGTCAAACCAAGCCCGGCGCGATGACGCAATCCGAGGCTGCGATCGAGCGTTTCACGCTGACTAACCGGAAAGATACAGGCGGCAGCAGCGATGCGGCTGTTGCGAATGATGACGCCGCCATCGTGCAGCGCGGCTTTGGGATGAAAGATGGTCAGCATCAGCTCGACAGTAAAGTCAGCATCAACTTGCACTCCGGTTTCCTCGTAAACGCGAATCGAGGTATCACGTTCGATCGCAATCAGAGCGCCAAACTGCTTACTCGCGAGCTGAGTGACGGCCTCGACCAGGTCGTGCACAGTTTCACGTTTCTCACTGGTCAGCGAAAAAATGGGATGACCGCCGAGCTCGGCCAAACCACGACGCAATTCGGGCTGAAAAATCACGACCAGGGCGATAGCGAGGAAAACCGAAAAGCTGCGAATGATCCATCCAATGACGACGAGATTTAGCAGCTGGGAGATGAGCGTCAGAGTGAGGAAAACGATGGCCAAGCCAGTAAGCACTTTGGCCCCGCGTGTCCCACGGAAATAAAGATAGCCATAATAGATGCCAATGGTCAGCAGCAGGATTTCGACCGCACTGCGCCACCCCCTGTTCGCGAGCTGAAGCAGTTGGTCGATCATGTCGCACGTCGCAACGCGTCGGCAACGCGCAACGCCTCCAGGTTTGGACGAACATCGTGCACGCGCAAAACGTTCGCCCCACCGAAACGCAAAAGCGAAGTGAATCCTACAGTCGGAAACAATCTCTGCTCGACTGAACCATTATTGCCGGAGATTTTTCCGAGGAAAGCTTTCCGCGAAACTCCAACTACAAGTGGACGGCCCGGCACGCGCAAACGCTTCAGATTTCTTAGCAAAGAAAGATTGTGCTCCAGCGTCTTTCCGAAGCCGATTCCCGGATCGAACGCGAGCGTCATGCAATCAACTCCCGACTCTATGGCTCGCTCAGATTGTTGTCTAAAAAAATCAGCGACTTCCGAAACTACATCAGCGTAACGTGGCGCAAGCTGCATGGTAGGTGGCGTTCCTTGCATGTGCATGAGGATGTATCCGGAGTGATACTCCGCAGCAACGGCCCACATGGCAGCATCGCCTCGTCCGCCACTAACGTCGTTCACGATTTTCGCGCCGGCCTTGAGCGCTGCCTCCGCAACTCCTGCCTTCGACGTGTCGATTGAGATAAGTGCATCACCCTGGCGTGCGAGTTCTTCGATTACCGGAATCACGCGGCGTTTCTCTTCCGCTTCGTCGACCGGTTCTGCGCCCGGCCGGGTCGATTCTCCACCGATGTCGATAATATTCGCCCCCTCCGCAATCATCTTCCGGCCGTGCTCAACGGCCTTCTCCGCATTGAAAAATCTTCCGCCGTCGGAAAACGAATCGGGTGTCACATTCAGGATGCCCATGATCCAACCGCACGAGCCGAGATCGAAAATTTCGTCGCCGATCTTCCAACGAATCTCGCCCATATAAGAGTGAGACTACCACGCGAAGCAGATTATTCGACGCGGATTACTTATGCGTGTAACGACCGATCAATTCTCCTTGAGCCAGAATATGACCGCGGATGGCGTCTTCAACATCGGCGCGCCGGGCGCCTGCTTTGAGCTCAAGTGGGCGATCCAGAGCAAAGATTTTGAAAATGTAACGGTGCGTTCCTGAGGGCGGGCAGGGTGGTCCATAACCCTTCTTCGAGAAATCGTTCGTTCCTTGCAAAGCGCCGGCCGGAACGCTGTTCTCAGCCCATCGTGTTGTCTGCGGATCGATATTCCAAACCAGCCAATGAGTGAATACACCACCGGGCGCATCGGGATCATCCGCGATCAAGAGAAGACTTTTTGCTCCGGGAGGTGTTCCGCTAATCCGCAGCTCGGGGCTGGTACCTTGACCATTGCAGGTGAACTTTGCCGGAATTTGACCGCCGGCTGGAAAAGCAGGGCTGGTGATAGTCATTTGCGAAGGGGAACCAGTAGCTGAATTCACCAGCAATAGTATAATGAGGGAAGTCGCGAGCCGAATATCACGCCCGTTCGTCACCCAAAGAATCTTCCTCTGCCAAATCTTTCGTCAAGTCCGGTCGCAAAAAATGTTGCTACTGTCGCTGCTCAAGCGGACAGACGTTCGCGAATGCCGGCTCCTGCCAACAAGTCAGACCACGCCAAATTGGGCAGGGAAATCCTGCGGCTAATCCGTGATCCGAAATATCGGCCCCTGGATAAAACGGAAATTGCAGACGCCCTCGGTTACGGCGTGTCAGAGCGCCGTGAAATCCGTCTGGTTTTACGAGAACTCGAGCAAGCAGGGGAAATCGCGCGGGTTCGAAAGAGCCGATATGTGCTGCCTGACTCGGCGGATCTGGTCACCGGAACGCTGAGCGTAAACGAGGCCGGCTACGCGTTTCTCACCAACGAACAAGCCGGCAAGGCGGATCTTTTCATTGCGGCGGAAAATACCGGCACGGCCATGCACGGCGACCGAGTCGTCGCGCGTATCATTCGGCCAGCCGAACTTTCGCGCGCCCGTCATCCGCGAGCGGAAGGACGCGTCATCCGGATTTTGGCTTATATCCAGCCAACAGCCGTCGACGGACGCCCTCCCCACAGCGACGACAAAGTCGTTGTCAGGCTGGAGCAATGGGAATCGCGTCACGTTAATCCCGAGGGGAAAATCATCGAGATCCTTGGTCCGCGCGCGGCGCCCGGCGTCGACATCCTCTCGATCATCCGGAAATATCATCTGCCGACCAAATTTCCGCGGGCCGTTTTGGAAGAAGCCGAAAAGATTCCTGATCGGATTAGCGCGGCAATGCTCGTCGGCCGCGAGGATTTGCGTTCGGAATTCATTATCACAATCGACCCCGACGACGCCCGCGATTTTGACGATGCGATTCATGTTGAGGAGCTTCTCGGTGGTGGTTGGCGGCTCGGCGTGCACATCGCCGATGTCAGCGCCTATGTGCCGCCGGGCAGCGCGTTGGACCGCGAGGCACGGAGTCGTGGCAATAGCGTTTATCTCCCCGATCGAGTGATCCCGATGTTGCCGGAGCGATTAAGTAACGGCGTTTGCAGTTTGAATTCGCACGTTGACCGCTTAACCCATTCTGTTTTTCTGCAATTCGACAAGATGGGCCGACCCCGCAGCGCCCGTTTCGCACGAACCGTCATCCGCAGCGCAAAACGACTGACTTATAAAGAAGCGTATCGCCTCCTGAAAAATCCAGCCCGCGATGAGCTGGGCGAGCGTTTGCACGCGGCATGGAAATTGGCGGCCT
>QHNB01000081.1 GCA_003217965.1 Verrucomicrobiota bacterium
CATTTTCTGGGCAACCCGCGCGATCACGTCCCCTTTTTTCACGACATATTCCTCCTTTTCGGGCGAGGGAACCGGCGAGAACAACAAGTCCACATTTACCGCGCCAAGCAGATCTTTGGCTTCTTCGAAATGCTGGCTGCTGGGATATTTTTGAATGAATGTGGTGAGAGCATCGCGCGCCTCCACCAGTTTGCCTTCCTGCCGTAATTTTGCCGCCGCTTGAAATTCCGGCAGGCTGATGTCCGGCACCGGGGTCGCAGGAATTTCGCCGCGCTGTTCTTTCTGAACCGCGATCTCCTGTTTAAAGAGAACGTTGTAAGTGAAGTACGCGGCGCCACCGAAAATGGCGAGCGCGAGCAGTAATGCGAAGAGCCACTTCATGCTGGCGATGGAAGATGCGCAATTTCGCGGCGGTGTCAGCCACGGCACCAGAGTTGCCGCAGTGGACCGACAGCAGCTTGAGCCTAGCCAGCTAAGTCACTGCCACCATTGCTCTTTCTCTGGTTCTTCCCGCTCTGGCCAGGTGAAATGGCACGAATGGCAGTAGAATTCTTTCGGGAAAATTTTCAGCGCAAACAAAACGCTTGCCATTGCTGGTGTGAGGAATTTTCTCGTGAGCTGCGGATACTCAATGTCTGGCGAGCCGCATTGCGGGCAGCGCAGCGCCGTGCCGATTTCCGGATCGGATTTTTCCCATTCGACCATCAAACTCTGCGCTTTCTCGAAATCTTTTTCGTCAACTTTTACTTTCACATTTGCCTGCGGTTTGGACATGAAGGCAACCCGCTGCAGATGACTTTCTCCAATGATGTCGGCGTTGACACCGACTTGCCGTAATCGCTCCCGTAAATGCTTTGCCTTGGACTGTTCGTTGAAGGTTGCGATCGTCACCATAGTTAGAGGGCGCGGTCTGCCGCAGTTCAGCAAACAACATTCACTGCGGCTGCGCAAGATTGGCCGGAGGAAACCATTTGTAGAGCATCAAATAAACGAGCACGCCGGTGACAGAGACGTAGAGCCAGATGGGCATTGTCCATTTGGCGATGCGTCGATGCCGATCCCAACGCCGGCTGAACACCGGGACCAGAGTGAGGATGACGAGGGGCAGGGTTACAAACGCGAGCAAGATATGGGTGATCAACATCGTGAAGTAGATCGCGGCAATGGCGCCGCCTGCGCTGAAATGGGTAGAACGTTCGCCGGTATAATAATGATAAATGAGATAACAGGTGAGAAATGCGCTCGACGAAACGACCGCAACAATCATGCAGGCGATATGGCGCTGCCAAAAATTGCGCCGAATAAAATACCAGCCGGCGCTGATGAAGACGGTGCTGACAAAATTTAAGGAAGCGTTGACCGCGGGAAGATCGGTGATGCTCACGAGCTTACGACTTATCAGCAAACCGAGTCTGCCGCCTGATTGAAAATATCACTGCCCGCAACGAAAGAATCTGCATGCCGATAGCTGAACTTCCGGAGGTCGCACACATTCCGCAACAGCGCCGTCGCTCTCTGGGCCGTCGAGTCATTGTCACCACGATCCGTTTTCTTGCTGTTCTCTTGCTCGGGGCACTGGCCGGCGGCGGCTGGTATCTTGCGAAAAAAGGTTTCGGCCAAAAATGGCGCGGCTTGGTCGTGGAAGAGCTGCGGAAGCATGGCGTGGAAGCTTCGGTTCGCCGAATCACACTCGATCCTTTCCGAGGTCTGGTCGCGCAGGATGTTCGGATTTTTGACTATAAAGATCGTGAAAACGTCATCGGCCGGATCAGCCGGGTTTCGCTCGATGTGAATTATGCCGCGCTCTTGCAACACCAGCCCTTCCTCAACGGAATCGATATCCGCAATGCCGAACTGACCCTGCCCCTGCCGGCCGGCCTCGATCCCAAATCACCTCGCGCCCAGCTAAAAAAGTTGAATGCCCACATTTATTTTCCGCCGGATCAAATCTACCTCAGCCAGGCGGATGGAGTTTTTTGTGGCATTCGCGTCTCCGCCACCGGTCAGATGATCAAGCGCAATGATTACAAACCTTCGAAAGAAGACACGGAAGCGGAGTGGCAAGCGCGTTTGATGATTCTGCAGCGAGTCGTTTCGGATCTCAATCGGTTCAAATTCCGGGCCGAGCCACGTCTCCAGATCAAGTTTAGCGGTGATATTGCGCAACTTGAGAATGCCCGCGTGGAAGCGACTCTCCGCTGCGAGTGGCTCCAGCGTGGCAACTATCAAATCCGCGACCTTGCCCTCGCCGGTGAATACTCCGATCAAACGCTAAGCGTCACCCAATGCGAATGGCTGGACGACTTGGGCCGGTTTTCGGGCAATGCCGTTTGGCGCCGATCGACTGGCGACTTGGAATTTCAAGCGCAGAGCACATTGAATGTACGCGCGCTCCTCGCCAGTTTTGGGCTTGCTGGGGCAATCTCCGACTTGATTTTTCTGGCGCCGCCACGGCTTGATCTTTCGGGCAGGGCAAAAGTCGGCGAGGGGCAACCGAGGTGGCAAGCAATCGGTCGCGCTAATTTCGAACGTTTTACCTTTCGTGGAATCCCTTTCCTCGGTGGAAACGCAGAATTCTCCTGGGACGGCACGCGGACGATGGTCCGAGACATTCACATAAGGCATCAAACCGGAGAGCTCACCGCGCAGCTGCTCGATGCTCCGGGGGACTTCCGGCTTGATCTGGCCAGCACGATCGAGGCAAATGCACTTCGCTCTCTCGCCCCGGCCGACATGCGCGAGTTTGTCGAGGAATGGGACTGGCCACACGCTTCAAGCGTGCAGCTGACAATCCGCGGACCAAGTCGCGATTCCGCCACCTGGAAGGGAGACGGCAAATTACAACTTGATCGCGGACGATTTCGCACAATCGGATTTAATGGCGTGACGGCCGAGATTCACTTTGGCGATGGTGCCGTAACCTACGCAAATTTTCGCGTCATCCGCGACGAAGGCGTTGCGACCGGGACGATGACCTACGATTACGCTCATCACGAGACGCGGCTCTCGAATATCCGTTCGACGCTGCGGCCGACGGAAGCGATCTACTGGATTGATCCAAAACTGGCAAAAGCAGTGACGCCTTACATTTTTCACCAGCCGCCCACGGTAACAGCAAACGGTGTCTATCAATTTCGCGGCGGAAAACATACCCGGCTCGAGTTCAATGTCGATTCCCCCGGCCAGATGGATTATGTTTTTTTGGGTAAGACTCTGCCGCTCGATCATATTGCGGCGAAGCTCCTGTTTACGGACGATCGGCTTCAAATCATCGATCTAAACGGCGCGATTTTCTCGGGCACCGTCCGGGGGGCTGCCGACATTTCCCTCGCCCGAGAAGACCAACGTTATCGCGCAAATGTGGCGGTTGAGAGGATCGACTTCCCGCGTCTGACCGATCTGTATTTCAAATACAAGACGGCCCAGGGTTTCATGAACGGCCATTTCGAATGGACTGGTGTGGGGAGTGACGTGCGCTCGATAAACGGCAAGGGCGAGATTGAAGTTCGCAACGGCGACGTCTTCGCCATCCCAATTTTTGGCCCGCTCTCAGATCTTCTGGACAAAGTGCTGCCCGGGATCGGCTATCACGTTGCGCGCAAAGCGAGCGCGAGCTTCACCATGAGAGATGGCGTTATTCGCACACCTGATTTCCATGTCGATGGCGGTCTGTTCGGAATGGTTGGGCACGGCGAGGCGCAGTGTGTCGATAACAAGATCGATTTTGATCTGCGTATCGACGCCAGCGGAGCGGGATTCGTGCTGACCCCGTTCTACAAATTTTTCGAGTACAAGGCCGAAGGAAGTCTGAGTCATCCGACGTGGCGGCCAAAGAACTTTTGAAAATCGCGGAATGCGGAATTCGGATTTCGGACTGAAAAAATTGGCGAACGCCGTGCCGCGTCGTTCCCCAATCCGCAATCCGACCTCCGAAATCCTTCTGGGCGCACACATGTCCATTGGCGGCGGGGTCCATGCTGCGATCGAACGCGCATGTTCGATCAAATGCACGGCGATGCAGATGTTCGTGAAGAATAACATGCAATGGTTCGCGCGCCCGCTGACCCTGGGCGAGATTCGCGCCTTTCTCGACCATACTCAGCGCGCGGAGTTGGTGTCCGTTTTTGCCCATGCCAATTATCTGATCAACCTCGCGGCCACGAATCCGCAGTTTCACGCGAACTCAATTCGCGCATTATCGGAAGAACTAATACGCGCCGATCAGCTTGAGATACCGTTTTTGGTTCTGCACCCTGGGGCCCATCTTGGGGTTGGTGAAGAGTTTGGATTGCGAAAAATCGTATCGTCGATTGATGAGGTTTTCGCGCGACTTCCCGGTCTGAAAACCAAGATCGCGCTGGAAACGACCGCCGGCCAGGGGTCGTGTCTCGGCCACACCTTTGCGCAGATCGCGTTCATCATTTCAAACGTGCGAGAGCCGGAAAGGATCCGCGTTTGCCTGGACACGGCCCATGTTTTCGCAGCCGGTTACGATATGACCGATGCGATCGCGATGAAAAAGATGTTCGCCGAATTCGATCGCGTCATCGGTCGCGATCGCCTCGCTGCCATTCATATGAACGATTCCAAGACAGCGTCTGGCTCGCGGGTGGATCGACATGAGCACATCGGTAAAGGCCAGATCGGGCTTGCTGCATTTCGCTTTATCATGAACGAACCGCGATTCCGGAACATTCCCAAAGTGCTGGAAACACCGAAGGGCAAGGAGTTGCGTGAAGACGTCGCCAACATGCGGACGTTGCGCCGGCTAATCAGGACCGGCAGCGACAGAGCGGCTCCGCGCGCTCATCTGCCGAAAAATGGCCGGTCGCACCAAGTAGGCAACAAGCAGAAGTACCGATAAAGCCAGGGGACTGGCATAAACACCGAATCGTTTCATTCCACCGAACCAGCTAGCCATTCCGGCCACAATCAGCACGTAGGTCGCCGATTCCGTGGCCGGTCCAAGCAGCGTCATCCAGCAGCAGGAGAGGGAGAAGATCCACGCGACCAGGCGTTGCATGGGCCAATGCCGAATCTTTCCAAAAATGGCCAGTAGCGCGATCGCTGCGCCCGCGGCGAGTTGAATTATCACGTAAGTCATCGTTGAAAGCGGGACAAACCAGACTCGAAAGAGCAAACGCAGATCGTTGTACCATTCGGAAAGTGAGCGCGAATTGCGATCTTCGGTTCGAAGATAAAGGAGCCAATCGTGGTATTGACGGGTAACGTAGTCGATTCTTTGCAGCGCGAAGGGCAAGGCGACGGCCACTATTAGGCACAGCGCGAGGCGCCAAAGTAGCTGTCGCGGAAACATCACGACCAAGAGCAGTGCAATCGCCAGCGGATAGATTTTAATCATCACTGCCATGGTCAAAACAATTGCGGCCGCCATCCACCAACCACGCATCACTGCCGCCACCGCAGCAAGCAACGCCGCCAGAACGAGTAGATTCGCCTGGCCATTGTTTAAGTTGCCCAGCGAGAGCGGCAAAATTACGAGAAAAATCAGGGGGCTTTTTTCGGATGCGAACTTGTCCGGCACCCCGGCGCGGCAAGTCCAGGTTAGGCCCAGAAGAAAACAGAAAACGCTTAATAGTCGCCAAGAAATGCTCGCTAGTTTCAGAGGTAACATCGCCGTCGGCGTCATGGCGGCGGCGAACAGGGGCGAATAGCGATAATTGAACTTGGAGTTTCGATAGAGATCCTGGCCGTTCAGCCATTCCTGCCCGGCATTCTGATAAACGGGAAAAAGATCCTGGCGGGAAGGTTTAGTTAGTGCCACGCGTCCGCAAACGGCCACAGTAGCGATAATCCAGACGGCCATAATCATTTGTCGGCTGAGTAAAAAGCGCTGCAATCGAGCGACATCTGCCACCGGTAACTTCACGCGCGAGTCTTAGCGCACGAATATTAACTTTTCGAGCCCGGGTCGCGCTCTCGTTGCAGAAATTGCGCCGCTGCTGACAATTAGGATATGGAGCCAAAGATTGTCCTCGTCACCGGCGGCAACAAAGGCATCGGCTACGAAGTTGCCGTGCAATTAGCGGCGAAGAATTTCCAGGTCTTTGTCGGCGCGCGAAATGAAAAGGCCGGTCGTGAAGCTGCGGCAGAGATCGGCAACGATGCCACATTTTTGAAAATCGACGTCGCGGACGAAAAGAGCATCCACGCAGCCGCAACGGAATTCGCCAAATCAGCCCACCATCTCGATGTGCTCGTAAATAACGCGGGCATTCTACTGGAGAAGGACGAGTCGGTTTTGGAGATTACGCGCGCCATCTTTGAAACAACCCTGCGAACAAATGCCCTGGGACCGTTGCTCGTTGCGCAGGCCTTCAAATCACTCCCAGCAGCGGGCAATTAACCGATGGCGCTGATGGCTGGGCACCCGCTTATAGTATTTCCAAGACGGCTCTCAATGGTGTCACGGTTCAGCTCGCTGCGGCGCTGCCGGATTTCGCCATCAATTCCGTTTGTCCAGGATGGGTTCGCACCGATATGGGTGGTTCCAACGCCACTCGCTCGGTTGAGCAAGGCGCAGCCGGCATCGTTTGGCTGGCGGCGGATGCGCCGCAGAATCTCACGGGGAAATTCTTGCGCGATCGAAAGGTGATCCCCTGGTGATAATCAGTTCAGGAAACGAATAGTCAGCGGATAGCGGTAGAGCTGTCCTTCGCTCGCGCGGATCGAGGCAATGATCACGAATACCGTATTCACGATCCAAAGAATGATCAGGATTGGAATTCCGATCAGCACAATGCAGAGAATCGCCGCGATCGCATCATAAATCAGCATCGAGAGCTGAAAGTTAAGCGATTCTTTTCCGTGGGCGTCGATTTCCGGCGAATCGCCACGCTTGACCAGCCAGACGATCAGCGGTCCCAGGAGATGACCGAGGAAATGAAAAAATAATCCCAGCAAGGCGCTGGCGTGGCAGAGGACGCACCAGGTGCGGACCTCCGATGCAACTGGTGTAGGCGTTGGCGTTTGATCTGCGGGCGGTGGTGGAGGTTCCATTGGATTTACTCTTTCACGCGCTCGATGTGCGCGCCAAGTTCGCTTAGTTTTTCGTCGAGGTGTTCGTAACCGCGATCGATGTGGTAAACGCGGCTCACTTCTGTGATTCCCTCGGCCTTTAAGCCTGCTAGAACCAGCGCGGCCGAGGCGCGCAGATCGCTCGCCATTACTGGTGCGCCAGTGAGACGATGCACGCCTTGAATCACCGCGGTCGAGCCCTCCAACTGCATGTTGGCGCCCATTCGTTTCAACTCGGCCACATGCATATATCGCTGCGGAAAGACGTTTTCCGTAACCACGCTGATTCCGTCAGTTGTGGAGAGCAGCGCACACATTTGCGCCTGCATGTCCGTCGGAAATCCAGGGTATGGCTCGGTCTCGAGCTCAAGCGGCTTCGCCACTCCGTTCGGTAAGACCGTAAGTGAATTCTTTTTTGCCTCGATCTTAAAGCCGCAGCCAGTCAATGCGTTGGTGATCGCGGTAAGATGTTGCGGCTCGGCACGGTTAATTGTTACGCCTTTCCCCGCGATCGCACCTGCGACCAAAAATGTGCCGGCTTCGATTCGATCAGGAATAATATCGTGTTCTGCCCCATGCAACTCCTTCACTCCTTCGATGATCAAGCGCCGTGTTCCCGCCCCTTCAATTTTGGCGCCCATCTTGTTCAGGAAATCGGCCAGGTCGCAGACTTCCGGCTCCGCGGCCGCGCCTTCGATCACGGTTGTTCCTTCGGCGAGGACAGCGGCCATCATCACATTATCGGTACCGAGGACGGTCGGACCAAACTTCCCGCGCAAATTGATGACAGCGCCGTTCAGTTTGGGCGCGAAAACTTTGACGTCGCCTCCCTGCACCCGCATCGCCGCCCCGAGAGCTTCGAATCCTTTCAGGTGCAAATCGATCGGTCGATCGCCAATGACGCAGCCGCCTGGCAGGGCAACGGTCGCCTCCTTGCACCGGCCTAAGAGGGGACCGAGCACGCAAACCGACGCCCGCATTTTGCGCACGACGTCGTAAGGAGCGACCGAATCCGTTTTCTCTGCGGTTACGGTGACGGTGCCGCTGGCCCGTTCCACCTGGGCACCGAGGTGCATTAAAATCTGCAACATGTAGTGCGTGTCGCTCAGGTCGGGCACCCGATGAATCGTACAGGGTTCGCGCGTTAAGAGGGTGGCGGCCAGGATCGGCAAGGCCGAGTTTTTCGAGCCGCTGATTTTGATCGAGCCGGCGAGACCATTCCCGCCATGCACAAGAATCTTATCCATACCGGGCGAACAAAAAACGCGTTACACCTGAATAATCGTTTTTCGCCTCAATGTCGCCGTAATTCTTCTCGTGCAGAAATTCGGCCAGGGTGCCGGACTGGCCAATCCCGGCCTCGAGCGCGAGCAAACCGCCGGGATGGAGATAGGCCGGCGCCGATTCGATCAACTGGCGAATGAGTTCATCGCCCCGATCGCCGGCAAAAAGGGCGACTTCCGGATCGCGCAAGACTTCAGGCGCCAGCTCATCGCGATCGAGTCTTGAAATATAGGGAAGGTTCGCGACAATCAGGTCAAACTTGCCACTAATATTTTCGAGTAAGTTGCTCTGAACGAATTCAACGCCTGTCAGCCCGAGCCGGGCGGCGTTATCGCGCGCGAGCGAGAGCGCTTCGCCTGAAATGTCCGAGCCAATGATTTGGGCCTCGGGAAATTTGCGTGCGAGAGAGAGCGCGATGACACCGGTTCCAGTGCCGACGTCGAGAATTTTGGATTTCGGATCATAGATTTCGGATTGGACGAACTCGACTAGCTGCTCGGTTTCCGGCCGCGGAACCAACGCCCGTCTGTCGCAAAGGAAAAGGTTTCCACAAAACTCGATTGTTCCGAGCAAATGCTGCAACGGTTCGTTTTGTCCGCGGCGACGAACGAGTTCGCGCAGCGGCGTCAGTTCCGATTCTGAAAGCTCTCGCTCAAACTCCAGGTAAATGTCCAGCCGCCTGCGCCCTAGAGAGTGGGCAAGAAGATGCTCCGCGTTGAGTCGAGGATTCTCGATTCCGCGTTTTTTGAAATATGCGGTAGTGGATTGAAGGACATCCAACACTGTCATGAACTCGTCCAGTTACTGCGGCGTCATGAATGCGGCTTTTGACCCGTTGCGTTGATCAGGACAGGGCCGCATGCCGAACGAGCCTTCATTGCCGAACTCTCCCACCTCTATCGCGAGATTTCTCGCCATCTTCGCAGCTCAGAATGACTGATTGCGCGGCGCGCATCAGCTCGCCAGCGACGTCTCTTTGAGTCGCTCCGTCAGATATGCTGCCTGTAACGCGGCAATCATCTCCGACAGATCGCCTTCCATGAAGCGGTCGAGATGATAGAGCGTGAGCCCGATTCGATGATCGGTCACACGGTTTTGCGGAAAATTGTAAGTACGAATTTTTTCCTCACGACCGCCACTACCTATCTGACTTTTGCGATGGGCCGCATACTTCTCCTGCTCCTCACGCTGCTTGGCTTGGAGCAAACGCGACCGTAAAATGCTGAGCGCTTTCTCCTTATTCTTCTGCTGACTGCGCCCATCCTGGCAGCGCACGATCGTGCCGGTTGGAATATGCATGACTTGGACGGCTGAATCGGTCGTGTTGACACCCTGCCCCCCGGGTCCACCCGCCCGGCAAACCTCGATGCGGAGCTCCTCTGACTTTAGCTCCAGATCGATCTCCTCCGCTTCCGGCAAGACTGCAACGGTCGCGGTGCTCGTGTGAATGCGCCCTTGCGCTTCCGTTGCGGGGACTCGTTGCACTCGATGGACACCGCTTTCGTAGCGCAGTTTCCGAAAAACGGATTCGCCGCTGACTTTGAAAATGACTTCCTTCAAGCCGCCGAATTCAGAAGGGCTCGATTCCATGTCCTCAATCTTCAATCCGGCGGTTTCGGCGTAGCGGGTGTACATCCGGTACAATTCGGCCGCGAAAATCGCAGCTTCGCTTCCGCCGGTGCCGGCCCGAATTTCAATGATTGCATCGCGGTTCTCGTTTTCATCCGGCGGAAGCAGGGCGATCTGCACGTCGCGTTCGAGTTCGGCGACGCGCTTTTCCAGTTGCGGAATCTCTTCCTGCGCCATTTGTGCGAGATCGCTGTCAGGGGAATTGGCAAGATCGCGATTGTCCGCCAATTGGGTGCGCGCGGCCGAAAGCTCGTTCCACTTCGCCAGCAGTTCCTTCACGCCGGAATGCTCGCGCATGATCTCGCTGGCGCGTTTACGATTTTCGAAAAGGCGCGGGTCAGCAATCTCGCGTTCCAATTGCTCGAATCGTTCGCGTTTACGTTCAATGAGAAGATTGAAATCCATTGGTGCTTTTGTGGCCACGACGCTCTGTCGCCGTGAGAGAGACGCCCCGCCAGAGCAGGGCGGCTGCAGAATTCAGCTAAGATTGTTTGCCGCTGCGCGTCGCCTTTGTGCTGCCGTAGCGGCGGGCGAATTTCTCGACTCGGCCGGCAGTATCGACGAATTTCTGTTCGCCGGTGAAAAACGGATGGCAGGCGGCGCAAATGCCGATTTTAATATCACGCCGCGTCGAACGTGTGTGATAGACGGCACCACAGGCGCAGACGATATCGGTCTGGTAATATTCAGGATGAATGTCCGCCTTCATATTCAAAAACGAGCGCACAGCGTAAGCGCGATCCATCATTTTCGCAAGTGAACACGCGGAATGATCCGCTCTTGGCCGCTTGGGAAAAGTCGCTTGCGGAAAATCGTGATCGCCCGGCAATCTTAAACGGGGATGGCGGAGTTAATCGCACCTTTTCTGGAATCGAGGAGCGAGCGCAGTTTTTTACGCATCAACTGAAATCGCTCCGGCCGGGCGACGTTGTCGCGATTCAAATTGGCAACCATCCCGACTGGCCATCGCTGTTTCTTGCCTGCCTGCGGCAGCAAATCGTCGTTCTGCCCCTCGAACGATCCATTACTGAAAAAGAACGCACCGCAGCTATGGAAATTTGCTGCGCCAGTGCGGTATTCGCGTCGGCGCAGGAGGGTAATGAAGTGGTGCTGTTGCGCGATCCAGATGTAGCTGCCGCCGTCCCCGGCGGCAGAGGACTCGCCGCTAGATCGGATGTAGCTGCCACCGTCCCCGGCAGCAGAGAGCTTGACGCTCAGCCGCTGAAAATCACGGCGCCGCCTCATTGGG
The DNA here is from genome assembly GCA_003217965.1 of Verrucomicrobiota bacterium. Taxonomy (GTDB): domain Bacteria; phylum Verrucomicrobiota; class Verrucomicrobiia; order Chthoniobacterales; family UBA10450; genus AV69. The sequence continues at coordinate 11,201 of QHNB01000081.1, forward strand.
GCCCAAATCAGCCCTCTCTTTTAAAACTTACTTCCGGCACGACGGCCGCCCCGCGTGTGATCCGCTTTCGCAGTGAGCAATTGCTCGCCGATTCCGAGAACATCTGCCGTACGATGGGCATCACGCGGGGCGATTTGAATTACGGTGTGATTCCGATTTCTCATTCTTACGGCTTCAGCAATTTGCTTACGCCGCTGATGGCGCATGGCATCCCGATGGCACTAAGCAGCGATCGCATGCCGCGGGCCATTATCGATGGCCTGGTCGCGACGCGCGCCACGGTTTTTCCCGGCATGCCAGTTTTCTACCAATCGCTGTGCGAACTAAACGCGGTTCCATCGCTACTAGAGTTGCGGCTCTGCATTTCCGCGGGGGCACCGCTCGCGATTGAGCTCGCGCACGCTTTCCGCGCCCAATTCACTCATGAAATCCATTCCTTCTATGGATCGTCGGAGTGCGGCGGCATTTGTTACGCGCGCGAACCAGAGTCGTTGGCTGGCTTTGTTGGCCAGCCGATGCAGGGCGTTGATGTCGAACTGCTCGATCCTGGAAGCGCGTTTTCACGGATTCGCGTGCGCAGTCGCGCTGTCGGCGACGGCTATTTCCCCGAACCGGACGAATCCAGGCTCGGAAACGGAATCTTTCTTCCTGACGATTTGCTCCAGAAAACGGCCTCTGGTTATCGGATTGTCGGACGCGTTTCCGATCTAATCAATGTCGCCGGTAAGAAGGTGAATCCAGCAGAAGTGGAAGCGGAGATTTTGCGTTACGAAGGAGTTCATCAGGCAATCGCCTTCGGCTGTCATTCAGAGCGACGCAATCAAGAAATTGCCGCGTGCGTGGTGGCCCGGGAGGACATCTCCGAAGGAGAATTGCTTGCCCATTTGCGGTCTCGCCTGAGTAGTTGGCAAGTACCGCGCCGCATCTACTTCGTCGACGCAATTCCGGTCAGCGAACGCGGGAAAACGAGCCGGCAAGATCTGGCACGCCGATATGCGAGCAGAGCGTAGCTTTATCGGCGACCGCAACCGAGGGAATTGCGGCTTGCAATTCACTTAACGTACGGAACACCTTATGCGTACGATTGTTTCTTCCTTATTCCTTCGCGTCGTTGTTTTGATTATCGGCTCGAGCCTGCTCCACTACGGTGAAGACCGACCGCGGCCACGGCATCACGAGAGGCATGGACGCGTCTTGACCTAGCGGCGTATATTTTTGCTCCAGAGAGGCACCGTTTGATCGGGACCCAGTCCGAGAAAAATGCTTTTCATTTTGCGAGAAGCGTAATTTGTTAACATAACACGCTGGTTTGCGGGCCGAACCCCGCGCCCGCACTGTTTCCTGTGAACGATTCTGCAGCGTCACCTTCTCCCAGCTCGCCACCCCGGCGAATCGTTGTCATCGACGACAGTCTCATGCTGCTCAATTTCGTCCGGGAAATCCTCGAGGAGGCCAACTACGAGGTCATCACCGCCGCGACTGGGGAAGAGGGGTTGCAGGTGACTCGAGAACAGAAACCGGATTTTGTGATTCTGGATTATGTTCTGCCTGATTTGAAAGGTGACGAAGTGAGCCGCCAGCTGGCGCAGGATGAGAGGACCGCGCAGATTCCGGTGCTTTACATGTCCGGCTTCGCTTCCGAGATTCAAGATGTAGACTCGCAATCCTCAAATGTGGTGGGACTCCTCGGCAAACCGTTCACAGCTGATTTGTTGTTAAATGCAGTTAATGAGTGCTTGCCGCGGATTTCCGACGAAAGTGTCGTAATGGAGGGAACCAGCACAAAATCCGAGGCCGCAATCAGTTCAGAATTTGCCAATGTGATTGGACCGGAAGTGGAATCTCCGGAAGCCGTTGCCTCGAGCTCGCCGATTTGGGGTGAGGCAGCGGTCGCGCCCGCCCACAGCGATTTTGGCGATTCCGCCTACACTCCTCCTCAAGCAATGGATACCAGTTCGTCATCAACATTCGAAGTCTTGCCCGGGAAGGAAGTGTTTTTCGCCGGTGATACGAACTTCTTTTCGCTGACTTGGGCGTTACGGACGATTGGCGCTGAAAAATTGACCGGTGCGTTGCGTTGCTTTTGGACGAAACAAGACGTGGAGCTGTTTGCTAGGGAGGGCAAAATTCTGCTCGTGACCACTCGGGATGCCGAGGTCTACTGTTCGGAAGCACCCATTACCCTTGTCAATGTAGCTGCTGACCGGGTGGAGGAGGCTCGGATGCAGCAATCACAAACTGGTTGTCCCTTGTTCCTTACGCTGGCGCGAGAAGATTTGATTTTACGCGATGCTGCCCTGCAACTTGTGCAGCATTACGGCCAAAAACTTTTCTCGCAATTGTGGACTGCCCCACGTGTGCGATTGCTTTTTGAGCAGACGACCGAAATCCCAGAGTTTGCCAATGAGGTTCCTCCGGAGGAGGACATTGAACACTGGACGCTGGCGTCCATCCGTTTTGTCCAATACCAGAACGCCCTCGATAAGCTTTCCTACGATCCGAGCTGGATTCCAGCTTACACCCGCGATGGATTTGAACGCGTCCAGAACCTGCGCCTCACTGTGGCCGAGGCGCAGTTCGCATCGCAGTTCAATGGCACCCGTTCACTCGCGCAAATCGCGCGTAATCTTCGCCTCGATCTTAAACTCGCGCGGCTCACCCTTTTTCGTTTTTGCGCGATGGAAATCGTCGAAGTCTGGCCTCCAACCACGCCGGAAACAGTCGAACACGGAGGTGTTCTCAAGCGCCTCCGGCGCAAGCTTGGTTTGACCGAGTAGGAAGCGGCCGAGCTGCCACCACAGGGGCAATGAAACGCAACATCCTTGTCGTCGATATCGGTGGGACGCAGGTCAAAGTCATGTTGTCGCCACGGGATGAACTGAAATTTGACTCTGGCGCTGACATGACTCCGCGCGATTTCGTGCAGAGATTTCACGAAGCGACGGCAGACTTAAAATTCTCCACCATCTCCATCGGATTTCCCGCTCCGGTTCGCAACGGCAAAATCGTGAAAAATCCGAAACATCTTGGCGACGGTTGGGCAGGGTTCAATTTTTCGCGCGCCTTGGGCAAACCGACGCGCGTGATTAACGACGCCGCAATGCAGGCGCTCGGCAGCCATGTTCACGGTCGCCTACTCTTTCTTGGTCTTGGGACCGGCCTCGGAGCGGCCCTGGTATGGGACAGCAATGTTCTTCAGCTCGAACTCGGCGATTTGCCCTACCGTGATCATCGCAAGATCGAAGATTTTGTCGGCAAGGATGGGGTGGAGCGTCTTGGCAAAAAGGCCTGGCGGGCCGAGGTTCGTTACGTCGTCACGCAGCTCAAGCTTTCCTTTATCGCAGATGTCGTTGTCCTCGGAGGCGGCAACGTCAAAAAAATGACTCGATTGCCCAAGGCTGTGGAAAAAGGCGACAACCGCAATGCCTATCTCGGCGGTGTCCGCTTATGGGAAATAGATCGCAAGAGCGGAAAACCGCGCTGGCAAATTCTATGACCGGATGTTGTCGCTAGCGCCGCTTCGGTATCGCCAGCCCTAGAACATCACCTTTGCAGACCAGGGCATCGGCTACATTGGGCGCTTTGCCCCTGATCCACTGTTGCAGCCAGCTGCTTAACCGATTCCCGAAATCTCGCGGCCGTTCATCGAAGAAGTGCCCGGCCAAATCGACGCTGCGTTTTTGCAACTCCACTTCGCTCGTATCAATGACGGCGATCAATGCGCGCGCTTCCCGTTCCGATGGCTTTGAATCATTTCGCCGCAAGCGGTCGCCCAGAAAATGCAAATCGTGCGAGCGCCCCAGCACGTCGCCCAGCGAATTTAATTCATCAAACAATGCGCCGATCACGAGCGGATTGGACGGGCGCAAAATGCGGAGCTGATAAAGCAAGCGTTTTGTCTGACTGCGAAATTCATGAAAATTCTCCGGCGTCGGCTTTGCCTGCGCCAGAGTGAAAGCATCCCGCGCGCATTTGTAAGCGCGCTGCAAGGCGCAGCGCAAACTCTTGCAATCCAGATCGTCAACCGGCCACTTCTCGACCTGTTTCTGCAATTCTTCGAGGCGCGCCGCTGCTTCTTTTTGCCAGCCTGCAAACGCTGCCAGAAAATGCTCCAGCTCACCCAGGAGGAGTTCCTCCGTTTCGCGAAAAGCCTGGTGCGATTGACGCCAGGTGATGTCCTGAAGCTGGCGAACCGTTTGTAAGCGCACTTCCGCGTCGCGGACATCTGAAATCAGCCGTCCGATGTCTCGAAAAGAGCGATCCTGCTCCTTGAACAGTCCGCGACCGATCTGATCCGACACTATGCGCAGCGCGGCGCGCGCTTTTTTCAGGTGTTTCCGCGTCTGATGCACCGGACTGTCATCTACTTCCACCTCGCCACTCACCACCTGCAGCGCATTTTCCACCTGCTTTCGACAAATCCGTCGCAAATTCGCTCCCAGCTTCTGATCACGTCGCAATTCGTAACTCATGGCGTTGTCATTCGCGCGCCAGGCGGACATTACTGTAGCGCGATTTCCCGCTCACCTCCGCCGCAAACCAGTCCGGCGGCTGAAA
>QHNB01000319.1 GCA_003217965.1 Verrucomicrobiota bacterium
ATCGCCCGGGAAAATGGTAGTTTGACTCGTAGACCGCGATGAAAACTGCGTTGATGTGCTGCGCTCTCTGGTTGATATGCGCGGCTTCGGTCGCCGCAGAGAAGGTTTCTCTCATCAAAATCGATGGAGCAATTGGTCCGGCGACGGCCAGTTACGTTTCGCGAAGCGTCAACGAAGCTCGGGCGCAGAACGCCCAGTGTCTGATCATTCAACTCAATACCCCGGGCGGTCTGCTCGACTCCACCCAAACAATCGTGCAGAGCTTCTTGGGATCCACCGTACCGGTCGTGGTTTACGTCGCTCCGACAGGCGCGACCGCAACCAGTGCGGGATGTTTCATTACCATTGCCGCGAGCATCGCTGCGATGGCGCCGGCTACCACCATCGGGGCGGCCCACCCCGTAACGCTCGGTGGTGGTAATCCGACTGGCGGCGGAGAAGAAAAGCCCGATCAGACGATGAAGCAGAAGATCGAGAACTTTTCCATCAGCTACATCGAGGCGATCGCGGCCAGGCGTCATCACAACGTCGAGTGGGCCAAGTCAGCCGTGCGGGAGAGCGCCTCGATCGGGGCGGAAAAAGCGCTCGAGTTGAAAGTGATTGATCTGATCGCTGTCGATCTTCCGGATCTGTTAAAGCAACTAAACGGGCGCGTCGTGGATGGTAAGGCGCTGAAGACCGCAAATGGCGAGGTGACGGAAATCAAGATGTCGGCGTCCGAACGCGTTTTTCACACGCTCTGGCATCCCGAGGTCATGTTCGTGCTCATGCTTATCGCGATCTATGGAATTATCGGCGAAATGACCACGCCGGGCGCGATTCTGCCAGGCGTGGTGGGCGCAATCGCGTTGGTCCTGGCGCTTTACATGGCGGCAATCCTGCCAGTAAACGCGACGGGACTTGTCCTGATTGCTCTTGCGCTCCTGCTCTTTATTTTTGATATCTATGCCCCTACGCACGGCGTCCTGACCGCTGGCGGAATTATTTCATTCCTGATCGGCTCGCTCATGCTCTTCAACCGCACTGATCCACTCTTTCGTTTGTCCCTGGGCTACATTATTCCAGCGACACTGGTGACGGCAGCATTCTTTGTTTTCGTCGTCGGTAAAGGTTTGGGCGCGCAACGTCTGCCGGTCAGGGCTGGAACGGAAACGATGGTTGGCAAAACGGTGGCCACATTGACCCCAATCGACTCACGCGGTGGCCGGATTTTCGTCGAAGGCGAATATTGGAACGCGGTCAGTGAGACACCGATTGAAAAGGGCGAACTGGTGAAGATTGCAGGACTAGAGGGGTTGACGTTAAAAGTAAGACCTAAAAAAGAATAAAGCCATGCCATTACTCGAAGGACTGCTGAAGCTAGTTAGCTGGGCCATACCCATTTTCATCCTGGCCGTGATCATCCTGCCTCAGATGATCCGCATCCTGCGCGAGTACGAGCGCGGAGTGATTTTCCGTCTCGGGAAATTACTCGGGGCGAAGGGGCCGGGATTGATTTTCCTGATCCCGATTGTCGATCGAATGGTGCGAATGGATTTGCGCGTCGTGACTATCAGCGTCGAGCGGCAGGAGGTGATGACGCGAGACAACGTGCCGGTGACCGTTGATGCGGTGGTTTATTTCCGGGTCGTCGATCCGCAGGCGGCCGTGGTGAGGGTGGAGAACTTTCTCAAAGCCACTTCGCTCATCGCCCAAACCACGCTGCGCAGTGTGCTCGGCCAGGCCCCCTTAGATGACCTGCTTTCGCAGCGGGAGACAATTAACCAAACGCTACAGGATATTATCGACAAACAAACGGAGCCATGGGGCGTGAAGGTCACTGCGGTCGAGGTGAAAGACGTGGTGTTGCCCGACACCATGAAGCGCGCAATGGCCAAGCAGGCTGAGGCTGAGCGCGAGCGTCGGGCAAAAGTCGTCAATGCCGAAGGCGAGTTTCAGGCGGCCGAGAAAATGGTGCAGGCCGCCGCGATGATGAGCAAGGAGCCAATCGCGTTGCAACTGCGCTTCCTCCAAACCATGCGCGAGA
>QHNB01000320.1 GCA_003217965.1 Verrucomicrobiota bacterium
CATATGGATTTTGCCTCATATACCGAGCTTACGCTTGCATATGGCACTTCTAGTGCTTATGATGAGGCCCCGATGATTCAAGCGAATTGTCGGGCGCGCTTTACGGCGGCGGATTTTGACTTTGTTGTCCGTACTTTGGCCCGTTCCCAGGACGAGCATGTTTCGCTGGTCGATCTCCTGGGCGATTCTGAAAGCCGCGATTTCATTCTCGATTCTCCGCGCCTGGTGGACGCGATCCTGTCCCAGGCTGGTCAACTGCGAATTTCATCGCAATTCTATTTTTACGTTCTCGCCCGACACGTCCTGCGCGATGCCGGGATTACCGATCGCAAATTGTGCGATTATGTCGGGTCGCTCTTGGAAAAATTTTCCCGAGTCACTTTCTTGCAGGCTCCGCACCAGAACGGCGAGGAGCACTCGCGACAATATATTTCCGACATGTTGATCGCCCTCTCCCGGGCGACACCGGAAGAAGCCTTTCTCTTACGTGCTTACGTCGGCAACTATTCGCTCTTCATCAGCGGAATTTTCCACGAGAACACCCAACACCGCAGTTTGCGCGGTGCACCCAATCTCGCCTTCTATGAACAGGTCGGGCGCCGGAGCTACCACCTGCTTTCCTCTCACGCCACCGCGCGCCGTTGTGAGCTGAACGATGTCTATGCTGAACTGGCCGACCGGTTTCATGATGTGCGGGTTGCGCTGAATGAGCTTTCCGACCGTCTGCTCCACCTTGACGAAGACGAGGCGCCGTCATTGTTGTCGTGAACGAAACGCTCTTCTCCCAAATTCAACGTTTGCTCGAACGCACGTATGCCCAAGTCGGGATTAATCTGGAAGAGTGCATTATTGATCGCGCTAGATCCGCTCAGCTGAGCAAGCTGGCCGGCGCCTCCGCGCGCGAGCTGAGCGAACTGGCGCGGACTTTTTTGCGGCATGCCGGCGATCAACTCTATGTCGGTATTTATTACTCCCGCTGGCTTATCAACCAGCTCGAGCGCCATGATCCCCGGGCCGGCCTCGGCGATCACAATATCCGGTCGCTCATCGTTTTCGTGGAAGAGATCAATCATGCCTTACATGCGGCGCTCCAATTCAAGAATGGCCAGCACGAAATCGGGTCAGAGGATTTTGCGCGCGATCTGGAGTTGCAGGCGCAGGTCGACACCTATCTCATCCTCTTGTTTTTCATCGCTTTCTTTCGAAAAACCCAACGCGTCTCCCGGGCCGATCGGCGCTGGTTGCGTTTTCACCTTTTTGCGCGCCAGCGTCCGGAAGCTTTCCGTGATCAAAATTTACGCGGCCGTTATCTCGAGACGTGCGAGCTCGCGGCCAGCTACACGCAGTTTCTCGACACACTCAATGGCATGCGCCGTCTCGAGGAAATCCGAAAATTCCGCTCCCTCGATTACGGAGCCAAGAAAGCGCATGTGTTTGCCTTGATGGATCGCGGCGACTGACCAAGATCGGTCGTTATGACAAACGGCGCTGGCGAGATTCAGGTGCAATGCCTCTGCCGCCTCCATCGCACGGCATCAATGAAAATTTTTCATCTCTGCGATTCCGTTTGTGAACGCGCTCGCGTTTCGCTAAAGATTCGTCGTGTTCAGCCTCACCATGCTCGGCAGCGGCAGCGCCGGGAACAGCGCCCTCGTTTCGAGCGATCATTGCCGGATCCTGATCGATGGTGGTTTGAGTGCACGGCAAATCATCGTCCGGCTCGAGCAATGCAACCTCACTCCGGAGCGGCTCGATGGCGTGCTCCTCACCCACGAACATGGTGATCACATCTGCGGGCTGGAAGTGTTGTGCCGGAAATTTCCGGTCCCGATTTATTGCAATACCCAGACAGCCGAAGCGACCCGCGCTGCCGGACTCGCTCAGCATAAAAACTGGCGGATTTTTCAGACCGGCGCCGAGTTCAACATCTGCGATATCACCGTGCAAACCTTCACCGTGCCGCACGACGCGGTTGACCCCGTCGGCTACGCCTTTCACGCCGCAAACCGCGGACTCGGCTTCATTACCGATCTCGGTTACGCCACGAAAATGCTAATCGAACGGCTGCGCGAAGTGCACACGCTGGTGATCGAGACGAACCATGACGAGAAACTTTTGCAGAGCGATCCAGCGCGGCCATGGCCGGTCAAACAGCGGATCATGTCCCGTCACGGTCATCTTTCGAATGCGTCGGCGGCGGGCGTAATCGAGCAATTACTTCCCGGCAAAGTCGAACGCGTCATCCTGGGGCATCTCTCGCGCGAGTGCAACACACCGGAGCTGGCGCAAGGGACGGTCCGCGCTTTGATTGAACGCAACGGACGCGCTGACTTGGAGATCTATTGCGCTGGACAGGGCGCGATCAGCCCGAGATTCCAAATTGGCGAAACGCCCGGCGGCCATTTTCAGCCGACATTCGACAGCGCTTTCTTCGATACGACCCGTGCAGCATGACGCTGCGCGACGCGACCGAAGCTGATCTGCCAGCCATCGTCGAAATTCACAATGCCGCCATTGCCTCGCGGATTTCTACGGCGCAGCTGGATCCGGTCAGAGTTGAGGAACGCCACGACTGGTTCCGCGCGCACTCGCCTCACCAGTATCCGCTTTGGGTCGCGCAAATCGATAACGCCATCGCTGGATGGCTCAGCTTTCGAGAATTTTTGCCGCGGCAGGCTTATCGCGGAACGGCCGAACTAAGCGTCTACGTGCGGGAAAACTTCCGGCGCCGCGGGATTGGAAGAAGACTCTTGCAGGCAGCGATTGCGCGGGCGCCCCAGCTCAATCTGCATACCCTCGTGGGACTTATTTTCGCCCAGAACCAGCCGAGTATTGAATTATTTCGAACCGTCGGCTTCGAGCGGTGGGGATTACTCCCAGGCGTAGCCCGGATCGACTACCAGGCGCGCGACCTCGCGATTTTCGGCCGACCGGTCTGACGATTATTCGGCGCGAGGGGCGATCTTGCTCACGCTAACCTTGCGCTTCCAGGAATTCTCCCTGCGTGTCACGACTTTGGCTCCTTTTCCTGCTCACTGGGCGTGGCTTCGGAATCCTTTTC
>QHNB01000082.1 GCA_003217965.1 Verrucomicrobiota bacterium
TCTGCCGATGGCGGGAGAGGTATCGGTCGCAGCCGATCCACGATTTGGCGATTATCAAACCAACGCTGCGCTGGTGCTGGCGAAACAGCACGGAGAAAACCCGCGCGCACTGGCCGATCGGATCGTCAAGCAGCTTAATGTCTCCGACATTTCCGAACCGCCCACCGTTGCTGGCGTCGGATTCATAAACTTCACTCTGAAGCGTGAGGCAGTGGAGAAAAAGATTGCTGAGTTGCTAACCGATGAGCGACTCGGGGTGGAAAGAGTTTCACAAGCAAAACGTATCGTCATCGATTTCGGCTCACCCAATGTGGCCAAGCCGATGCACGTCGGCCATATCCGCAGCACCGTCTTGGGCGACGCGTTGGCCCGCATCGCGCAGTTCCTCGGTCACGAAGTCATTCGCGATAATCATATTGGCGACTGGGGCACCCAGTTCGGGATGGTGATTTGGGGCTGGAAAAATCTGCTCGATCGCAAAGCCTTGGCGCGGGAGCCAATCGCCGAACTGGTCCGCATCTATAAAGAGACGAACGAGCGTGCGAACCAGGATCAAAATGTCCGCGATGCCGCTCGGGCTGAGCTGGTGAAACTGCAAGCAGGGGATGCCGAAAATTTATCGATCTGGCAGCAAACGGTCGATCTCTCAAAGCAGGAATTCGAACGGGCCTACGCGTTGCTGGACGTCCATTATGACATCCAGCGCGGCGAAAGTTTCTACAATGACCGATTGTCCGAGGTGGTCGATCGACTGCGCAAAAGCGGGCTCGCCGAAATCAGCGAAGGGGCGGTTTGCATTTTCTTCCGTGACATTCCCGAGCTGAGGGATAAGCCGGCCATTATCCGGAAGCGTGACGGCGGCTTCAATTACACCACCAGCGACATCGCCACGGTCGACTATCGAATCAGAGATTTGGGAGCTGACACCATCTGGATTGTGACCGGTGCGCCGCAGCAATTGCATTTCAAGGAAATTTTCGAGATTGCGCGCCGGGAAGGTTATCGTGCCGATTTTCGCCACATCACTAATGGCAACATTTTGGGAGAAGATCGCAAACTGATGAAAACGCGCTCGGGTGAAAACGTGCCGCTGCTGGAGGTCTTGGATGAAGCAATCGAGCGAGCGCGCAAAGTGATTGAAGAGAAAAATCCCGATCTCGACGATTCGGAGAAGGATACAATCGCGAAAATCATCGGAATCGGAGCGGTCAAGTACGCCGATCTATCTCAATACCGAATGACCGATTATGTTTTTTCCTTCGATCGCATGCTCTCACTTCAAGGTAACACCGCGCCCTATTTGCAAAATGCTTACGTCCGCATTCGCTCGATCATGCGCCGAATGGGCGAGAAGTTTTCGCCTCCGGCAGCGGTCAGGCTGACGGAGCCAGCAGAAATTCAGCTGGCCAAGAAAGTGTGTCAGTTTGCTGAGGCTGTCCCTCAAGTATTGAACGACTTCCGTCCAAACATTCTGGCGAATTATCTCTTCGAGTTGGCCAACAGCTTTCACACCTTTTACGAGGCCTGCCCGGTGCTGAGGGCGGAAGAGCCGTCACGTTCGTCGCGCCTGGCCTTAGCGAATCTCACCGGACGCGTGCTGCAGCGGGGCTTGAAATTACTCGGAATTGACGTGCCGGAAAAAATGTAGTGTTCGCGAACCGCGCGATTGCAAATCGGGTCAGGTTGAGCGAAGCGAAACATCTCTCAACTGATTGAGCCGCGAGACTTCTTGCGACCGTCAGGATGATTAACCGCACGTGAACATACCACATCCACGCATCCCAACGGCCACTTACCGGTTGCAATTCAACCGCCAGTTCACCTTCCGGCAGGCGCGCGAGATCGTTCCCTATCTGCATGATCTCGGCGTGAGCGATGCCTATGCCTCACCGTACTTTCAGGCGCGCGCGGACAGTCTGCATGGCTACGACATCACCGATCATAACAAACTGAATACGGCGATTGGGTCGCGCGAAGACTACGACGCGTGGGTGGCAGAACTGCATGCCCATGGCATGGGCCAAATCGTCGATTTCGTGCCTAATCACATGGGTATTGGCGAGCCCCAAAATGTTTGGTGGCAAGATGTGCTCGAGAACGGCCCGAGCTCGCTCTATGCGCCCTATTTCGACATCGATTGGCGGCCTCTCAAAGCCGATCTGCACGATAAAGTGTTGCTGCCAATTCTAGGCGATCAGTACGGACGCGTGCTCGAGCGAGGTGAACTGCGCGTGCGATTCGAAGGCGGCTCCTTTTCCCTGACCTACTTCGACCACGTTTTCCCCATCGCTCCCGGCACCTATCGCTACATTCTCGAGCTGGCACTCCAGAATCTGGCGGAATTCAGGGACGAAAATTTCTACGCCGAATTCCAAAGCATTCTAACGGCATTGGAATATCTGCCGCGACGCACCGAAACTGATCCGGAGCGGATCAAAGAACGCGCCCGGGAAAAGGAGATCATTAAGAAGCGGCTCGAACGGCGCTGCGCCGAAGCACCGCAAGTCCAGCGCGCGATTGAAAAGGCGGTCGAGACCATCAATGGACACGTCGGCGACCCGCGTAGCTTTGACCGACTCGATGAACTGCTGAACGCGCAATCATACCGCCTGGCCTTCTGGCAGGTAGCGGCGGAGGAGATCAATTATCGGCGCTTCTTCGACGTCAACGATTTGGCCGCCATCCGGATGGAGCTGCTGGAGGTTTTCGACGCCGCCCACAAATTTCTGTTCGAGCTGGTCGAAACCGGCGCCGTTACCGGATTGCGGATCGATCATCCAGACGGCCTCTATTTACCCCGTGACTATTTCGAGAAAATGCAATTGCGTTGCGCCAAGGTTCTTCATCAGCAGTTGCCGAAAGACGGCCGCGCGATTTATCTGATCGTTGAAAAAATTCTCACGGGAGATGAACCGTTGCCGAAGGATTGGCCGGTGCACGGTACCACTGGCTACGATTTCACCAACCAAGTTGCGGGCCTGCTGGTGGATGAAAGCACGGAAGCGTCTATTACAAAGATCTTTAAGCGCTTTATCGGGCACTCGATCCACTTCGGCCATCTCGTTTACGCGAAAAAGCGGCTGGTCATGCGCATTTCCCTCGCCAATGAAGTCAACGTGCTCGGGTCCATGGTAGATCGGCTCTCCGAGCAAAACCGTTGGTTTCGCGACTATACGCTGGAGGCGCTGGCGCGTGCTGTCCGCGAAACGATCGCCTGTTTTCCTGTCTACCGCACCTATCTCGAACCGGGCCGACCCGTGAGCGAGGAAGATCGCAACGTGATCGAGCGGGCCGTCGCGGCGGCGAAGAGACGCAATCCAGCGATTGAAGAATCAGTCTTCAATTTTCTGCGTGACCTCTTGCTCTTCCGTTTCCCGGAAAATCTGGACGAAAAACAACGCGCCGAACACGTGCAGTTTGTTCTCAAGTTTCAACAGTTTACCGGCCCGATCATGGCGAAGGGTCTAGAGGATACAGTCTTTTACATCTACAATCGGTTGTCGGCCTTGAACGAGGTCGGAGGTGAGCCGCAGCAGTTTGGGCTCAGCGTTGAGCGATTCCACCAGCGCAATCTGCAGAGGCAGCGCGATTGGCCGGCGTCATTGCTTTCGACCTCAAGCCACGACACCAAGCGCAGCCAAGACGTCCGGGCCCGAATGCTGGCGATTTCAGAGATCCCTCAGCTCTGGGGACGTTCCTTGCAAAAATGGCGCGCGGCCAATCGACGATTCAAGAAACGCGTTGATGAAATCGAAGCACCGAACGGAGACGAAGAGTACTTGCTTTATCAAACGCTGCTCGGCACCTGGCCCGTCGATCTCGCTGGCGCTCCTATTCCGACCGTGACCTCCGAGTTCGTATTTCGGATTCAGCAATACATGGCCAAGGCGTTGAAGGAAGCGAAGCTCAATACCAGCTGGATTCAACCGAATGCCGAATGGGACAATGCGATGTCGGAATTCATCGCCAAGATTTTGGAGGCCGGCCCACGTAATAAGTTCATTCCGGCATTTCTGCCGGTGGCCCAAGAAATCGCCCGACTCGGCATGATCAATTCTCTGGCCCAAACGGTTATTAAGCTGACGGCACCTGGCGTGCCGGACATTTATCAGGGGACCGAAATTTGGGACGACAGCCTGGTTGATCCTGATAATCGCCGGCCGGTCGATTATGCCCGCCGATCGAAAATGCTGGCAGGGCTTCGAAACGTGTCAGTGGAGGAACTGCTGCGGTGCTGGCCAGATGGACGAATCAAATTGCGCGTCGTCCAGAGACTGTTGCACCTGCGACGGGAAAATGCGGAGTTGTTTCGAGAGGGCAGTTATGAAGCTTTGAGCACACATGGAACTCTCGCTGGTTCGGTCGTCGGCTTCGCGCGAAAGCAGCGTGAAAAAGGCGTTGTTGTTGTCGTTCCGCGGATCTCATCGCGCGTCGGGTTTCCTCCAATTGGTGAGCGTTGGGGCGACACTGGAGTTGCGATTCCGGAATCGATGCGATCGAAATTATTTCTGGATGTTTTTACCAATCGGGAAATCAAGGCACAGAATTCGTTCGTCCGTTTGGCCGATGCGATGTCGGAGCTTCCTTTCGCCGTGCTCGAATCATTATCCTGACAGAGCCGAACGAGTGTTTTTGCCCCGAATTGTGAGATCCCTCATGGTCTCTACCGTTGGGGATGACGTGCGCGAGCTGTGTGAGCATTTTGAGCCGTTACGCGCGCGAAGTGACAGCGAAGCGAGAACGCGTCTTACACTGACAGGTCATGTCGAGCGAAGCGAGAGAGCCCGCATCCGCCAGAGAGTCACTCAAACTTGTGTGAAATTCGAGCGATTGCGAGATCCCTCGCCGTCTGCGCGGCTCGGGATGACAATCGATCAAATCAACGGCTGGGGGCACCTTGGCGAAACTCATTCGTTACCGCCCCTACCCATTCGGCAAATCCTCCCAGATTGACGAGCAGATCGCGCCCGAAACCGGCAAAAGTGATTTGGGGCGATGCCAAAATGAGCATCACGGTCAAAAGCACGAGATTCATTAGATAAATCACAACCAGCGAGAAAAACGTGCCGTGATCGCTGAGATCACTTTGGTTCTTGAGGATCATCCAACAGGTGAAGGTGAATTGAAATGCCCATGTCACACCGATGATTGCGTACAATAATTGTCCATAAGGGCGGACGTTCATGAACAACGAGAGCACGCCATAGAGGGCGATCGCGAGAATGCTGTAGAGCGGAAAGAAATAAGGCGCTAGGGCAATCCAAAAATTCGTTCGGTCGGTGACGATATGACCGCCTTGGCGCCCAACTCGAAATCTGGTGACGCGCCCGCCCATTAACCAGACCCACAGCGCGTGCGTTAGTTCGTGACCAAAGACATAAAGGATAACTGGGCGAGGTAAGCCAAAAAACGCAATGAACCAGAGGACCGCGCCGAGCGAAAAGAACCAAAACTCTTCAGCGGTCCAAAGGCGTTGGGCAATGGTGGCGCGCGCAAACGCGGTGAAAAATGTTTGGGTCAGAACGGCGCAGATCGGCAGGAGAAAAATGGCGATGATGAACTTGACCCACTTCGTCGGCACCGTCATGGCCGATGGCCGGCCGCGCGCCCGCGTCCTCGGCATAACCAGAGGAACGACCTTGGTCTGCCGAGATCGGTTGCGCCGCTGCGTGATCCGTTTTCGATTAGTCGCCCCCACAGAATTATTCCGTCGGAGAGTAGCCAAATTTCCCCGGCTTGTGGAAGAGCGCGTAAGTTGTGCGCCGAGGAGTGTACCCGCGGGCCTTCGCCAAGCGCAGGTGGCCTTACGCCCGGCCCATGTAGGCGCCGGTGCGAGTATCGATTTTGACCGTTTCGCCTTCTTTGATAAACAGCGGCACGTTGATCGTTTTTCCGGTTTCGAGTTTTGCCGGTTTGGTCACGTTGCTGGCGGTATCGCCCCGCACACCCTCGGCCGAGTCGACCACTTTGAGGTTGACCGATGATGGTAGCTCCACCTGGACGGCTTTGCCCTCGGCGTAGAGAACTTGCACCGGCAGATTCTCGACTAGGAAATCCTTGGCGTCGCCGATCAAATTCTCGTGGAATGTTACCGTCTCGTAAGTCTCCGGATCCATGAAGTGATAGCCGTTATTGTCTTTGTAGCTGAACTCGAGGGTGGAGCGATTGATATCGACTAACTCTACCTTATCGGTTGAACCGAAGCGCACATCGGCACTCTTCCCGGTATTGATATAGCGAATAATCGCCTGAACGAAGGCGCGCAAGTTGCCCGGAGTGCGGTGGTGGACGTCTAGGACAATAGCAGTGTTGCCGTTGTATTTGATCGCCATTCCTTTTCGCAAATCATTCGCCGCGGCCATAAAGAAAGTTGAGAGTTACTAGTTAAATGTTGAGAGCGCAGACGGTTGCACGCACCTATAGCAACTTCAAGCGCGTCAGGTCCTGCGAATCGACGATGCCGACGGGCACATGCTCATCATCGACGACGACGAGATCATCGATGCGATGGCGCTCCAGCAGGTTCAGAACTTCGACTGCCAGCTTGTCGCGATGGACTGTTACTGGATTTAATGTCATCAGATCAGCGACCAGACGCTCGCCAATTTTTGGATCGTTTTGAAAATGCCGGACGAAATCTCCGTGTGTGAAAATGCCGACTAATTTGCCATCGGCATCGGCAATGACGGCGGCACCCGCCCGCACGTCAGTCATTGATTTCAGAACGGCTCTAATCGGGGTGTCGGAGGCAACCAGCGCCAGGGCTTCGCGTGGCCGCATCACCTGATGAACGCGCATAAGCAGACTACGCCCGACCATGCCGGCGGGATGAAATTTCGCGAAATCCTCCTTCTGAAATCCGCGCGCTTCGAGGAGCACCATCGCGAGCGCGTCCCCGAGCGCCAACATCACCGTCGTACTCGAGGTGGGCGCAAGATTCAAAGGACAGGCTTCCTGCTCGACATTGACGTCGAGGAAAACATGTGAGTTCTGCGCAAGGGTGGAATTGGCGTCGCCGCAGATGGCGATGATTTTGACCTGAAATCGCGCGATGGCGGGTAAAATGCGCACCAATTCTTCGGTTTCGCCGCTTGCACTCAGCGCAATCACGGCGTCGCCATCGGCGACCATTCCCAAATCGCCATGCAAGGCATTTAGCGAATCGAGCACGACCGCGGGCGAGCCGGTGCTGGTCAGGGTTGCGGCAATTTTGTTTCCGATATGTCCCGATTTTCCTACTCCCACCACTACGATCTTGCCCCGCGCATCGACCGTTTGCTTAAGCAACTCGATCGCGGTCGCGAAATTGGGAGCGAGCCGTTGGCGTAATCGCTGCAGCTCGAGAATTTCGATGTCGAGCACACGTCCGGCCTTTTCAAGGTAGTCCATCGGGTTGATAATAGTGAGCCGGAGTGAGAAACCGGGCAAGACGTTCCGGGGTTCCGGCTATGGAGGGATCATTATGAAAACGTTGATCGCAGCCGCCGCCGTTATTCTGACAGCAAGCGCAGCATTCGCTCAGACCTACACTGCACCGGTGGTGACGCGCAAAGCTCCCCAAGCGCGGCAGCGCCCCGCTCCGCCAATCACTCCCGCCCAAGTCGGTGGCGTGATCCCACGCGCCATCCGAGGCGGAAATCCATTGCAGATGTTGAATCCACGGGCCCCGGCGCGATATGGCACAGCGGAGCAGAGTGTGACATTTCACCCAGATGTGCCGGGAAAATGGAACGGCATTAAGCTCTTCGCCATAACCTTCTGATCGACACCCAAGGTCGTCCGATAGTCGCATCCTATTGCGCGACTTTTCTCAAACCGGAGATGCTCCACATCTACCGGCAAATCGTTTCCCTTGAGCGAGTGCGACCGGTCGTTATCGCGCGAAAACGCGAGAATTCCGACCGTTTTCCATTCGATGAAGTTCGTCTCGTAAAAAAGCCAGCCCTGCATTTTTTGCGACGGATCTGGTTTAAACAGATCACCGACCGGCCGTTGAAAATTTCAGCGCGTGAAACCCGCGTATTGCAAGGCGTGCTCGCTGACGTCAACGCGCAATTGCTCCACGTCTATTTCGGTCATATCGCGGTCCTCTTGCTGCCCCTGCTTGAGAAATGGTCCAAACCAACTCTCGTTTCTTTTCACGGCGCCGATGTTTTGGTCGATATGCATAAGCCCACTTACAGGCGCGCCACTCAACAAATGCTTGCACTGGTGAAAGGCGTGCTCGTGCGTTCCGAATCGCTACAACGAGCGGTAACCGAGCTGGGCTGTCCTCCCGAGAAAATCGTGCTTCAGCGCACCGGAATTCCGCTCGATGTATTTCCATTTCGCGAGCGACCTTCGCCGCCGAATGGCGAGTGGCGCTTGCTGCAAGCCGGTCGCCTGATCGAAAAGAAAGGGGTCGCGACGACCCTGCGCGCATTTGCGAAATTCCACGAAATCTTTCCCGCTTCTATTATGACCATCGCCGGCGAAGGACCACAACTCGAGGATTTGCAGAAACTCGCCAAAGAGCTCGGAATCGCATCGGCAGTTTCGTTTCCTGGCTTTGTTTCGCAAAGCGAACTGCGCGAGCTTTTCTATTCCTCGCACATGTTCTTGCATCCGAGTGAAACCGGACGGGACGGAAATCAAGAAGGCGTGCCAAACTCCCTGCTTGAAGCGATGGCAACCGGGCTCGCGGTTTTCGCGACGCGTCACGGCGGAATTCCGGAGGCGGTCGAGAACGGCGTGAGCGGCGTTCTTGTCGATGAACGCGACGACGAAGCTCTGGCAAAAGCAATCATTTTCGCCGCGCAACATTTCGAGCGACTCAGCGAAATGGGATCCGCCGCGGCTACACAGGTCGCAGACAAATTTGAACAAGCCGAACAAACGCGGCGCCTCGAGGAAATTTATCTGCGCACAATCGCATAATAGTTTTCCAGTGTTCCCGAAATAAAAGGAACTAGCCGCCTAACCCGCAAGCTCGGCAAAAAAGCGCCAAAGGTTTTCCCGACCGACGCGAAACGAGAGCTTTTCCTGCGCAATCCGGGTGCCGCGTTCGGCTATGGCACGGCGTTCCTCGTCGTTTCGTAATAATCGCAGGGCTATTTCGATCAACTCATCGTCGCTTCGTTTATCACCGCACGCTTCCGGAAATGCGATTCGCTCGGCTGCGGTCTAGTTGGAAAACAATTTTGTGACGAGCCAAATCGCCCAAGTAAGCGCGATAGCGAACGCGCTTTTCGCGCACCCGAATTTTCTCGAACCCGACCTGGGCAAGCAGCCGTGCACCTTTCCGGCCATTAAGATTGTAAACGGTCACCGGTTCTTTGGTCGCCTCGCTCAGTTTCCTCGCTGCCAGCAAGGCCGTCAGATGATTGCGAGATGGGACGTCGAATTCACGCGTGCCGACAAAAATTCCAGCGCGGTCTTCCATCGCCCAATTCCAATTTTCGTCCTCGATCGGGTAGGGCGTCGGCAAGAAGGCGACGGCCTCTCTTCGAAATGCCCGAAACAACTCTGTCGCTTCCGGCGTTGTTGCAATACAGGCGTTGGCGTCGCTTACAATTTTGGCGAATCGCGCGAACCTTGCCGCATCGCTTAGCTGTTGCGCGATTTGATGAGCGCCGGTCTCCTTGAGACTAACCACAGTAATTCGCCCGGCCTTTTTTAACTCGGATAACGCGCGCTCGGTTGCACGAAAATCTCCACGCAATAAAACGAGTACCGGCCACCCGCTTGCAATCGCACGTCTCGTTTCGCGGAAGACGGCCCCGCCGGTGCATGCAGCGTACGCGTGAAAGTTGACCGGAGGATGAACATTTGCTGCCGTCGCGTCGGTAGCGCCAAAATATTGCTCCGGATCGCGACCAGCTGGATTCAAAACCGCCAGCCGAAAATTCTCTGCGTCAACCGACGCCATTCTCAATCGCCTTCGTCTGGATCAACCGGCTGGGCTCGCCGAACCGGCGGCTCGGTTGCTTCCGGGCTCGCCCGCCGGACAGGAATTGCACGGCGCACTTGGATCGGTGATTCAGCGGGCGTGGCGCTTGGGATAGCGGTGTTTTGTTGCACCGATGGCGGCGTCGGCAAGGGGACAACAGTTTCCATTTCATCCGGTCGGACCGGCTCTGCTCTCAAGACCGGTTTCGTCGGATCAGGCATTTCCTCGGAGGCAGCTTTCTCCACTCCTTCAGTCGTGGCAGCCGGCGACGGAATCGGTGTCGGCGAAGGCTTTGCTACCGCGGTAGAGCGCACGGAATTGTAGGGATCACGTTCTGCCAAGAGGACCGGTCCCTGCGGAATGACGACAGCAACAGCTGTTGTATCGACCGCAAGCGCGGCTCGTGGAAATTCCGATGGCGCCAAGTCGTGCACAAGTGAATTGCGGGTCTCGCCATGAACACTGCACGGTTCAGTCGGTTTTTGGGCCGAAGTCGCAAGCTCCATATAGGTTGTCTTCTCCTCGGTTTCGCCGTTTGGCGTCTTTACCTTCTCGAGACATTTATCCGTCGCGAGCTGCCCCGATTTGGAGCAGATTTCCAAGCGTTGCATGCCCTTCGGTTGCTCAATTTCCTTCGCCGGATAATGCGGAAGCGCCGCGTTCATCACGTCTACCCACACCGGCAGCGCGATGTCGTGCCCAAATGCACCACGGAAAATCTTTTGCGGTTTATCAAAGCCGGCCCACACCGCGCAGGTGATTGCGCTATCGTAACCAGCGAAGAGCACATCCGTAAAATCGTAAGCCGTTCCCGTTTTTCCCGCCGCCGGCATTTTCTTTAGACCGAACTGCGCGCGCGCGGCTTTGCCTGTCCCCCTCTCCAACGCCTCAACGAGACATGAATGCACCTCATAAGCCGTCTCCGGCGCGACGACGTTCTGCTGTCTTGCAGCGCGTTGGGCGTGCCAAACTGTGCCATCCTTCTCTTCGATTCGCTCGAGAATATGCGGAGCGTTCACTCGCCAACCACCGTTCGGAAAGATCGTGTAGGCCAGCGCTAGTTCTGCCAGCGTGACTTCGCTGCTGCCCAGGAACGTGGCCGGATAGGGCCGGAGCGGCGACTTGATTCCGGCTTCACGACAAATTTGCAGGACGGAGTCGACTCCGGGAATTGTCCCCAGGCGGATGGTCGCACCATTCTTCGATTTCACCAGAGCCTCGCGTGCGGTGATTGCGCCTTCGTAGCGATTGTCCGCTGTTTCCGGCCCCCATTCCCCAAGGATCCCAGTCGTCCCGCCGATCATCACCGCACGGTTATCGAGTGGGGAATCTTCTACCACCGAACCCGGAAACATTCCTTTTTCAAAGGCGGCAGCGAAAACAAACGGTGTCATTGCCGTGCCCGCCGGACGTCGCGCCTGCAACGCGCGGTCATATTGATTATGCTCGAAATCTCGACCACCGACCAGCGCCAGCACCCCGCCGGTCGTATTATCAAGTACGATCACTGCTCCCTGTAAGTAATCGGGTACCGGAGCGGCGTTGGGAGCGCGCGTCTTGCGGAAATTCGCCGCGTACTCTGCATAAGTCTGATGATTGTAACCGGGGTGCTGCTCGGCTTGATCGAGGTGGGTGCGCAACGAATCCTCCGCCGCCTTCTGCAAGTCTGAGTCGATGGTTGTGTAAATCCGAAAACCCTCGTTCATCGCCCGATCCCAACCGACCGCCTCAATCACTTTCTGGCGGATGTAATCGACCGCGTAGGTCTGTCCCTGTGCACTTTGCCGGTTGCCCACAAGCAAGTCCTCGTCTTGCGCTTTTGCGCAACGCTCCCGATCGACAAAGCCGAGGTCGCGCATCCGCGCGAGGACGACGTTGCGTGCTTCCCGCGCTGCGAATCGGTCGCTCCAAGGCGACAAACGATTCGGACTCTTGATCACCCCGGCAAGCGTCGCGCATTCCGCCAGCGACATTTCCCGGGCTGGTTTGCTGAAGTAACCTCGCGCGGCAGCTTCGGCGCCATAAAGGCCGCCGCCGAAGTAAATCCGGTTCAGGTATAACTCCATGATCTTCTGCTTGCCGAAATTTTCCTCGATGCGTTTGGCTAAAAAAATCTCAACCAGTTTCCGGCGAAAGGTCCGTTCCTTAAGAGCGAAACTGTTCCGGGCGAGTTGCTGCGTAATCGTACTCGCCCCCTGCCGGACGTGACCAGCCGCGAAATTCTTCAACGCGGCTCGCATCATTCCTTCTATATCGTAACCGCTATGCTGATAAAATTTAGTGTCCTCTATTGCGACAACCGCGTTGACCAGATCGCGTGGTAGTTGATCGTACGGAACCGTCTGCCGATTCTCGACGTATATCTGTCCGAAAATTTTGCCGTTTCGGTCAAGAATAACGCTGGCCGATTCCATTTGATCGAGCTGCGTCAAGTCGTAGGTCGCGGCTTGGTTTCTGAGGCCGGAGGCTAATGCGGCAAAAAAAGTTGCGACCGCAATCAAGGCAATCATGACAATGACTGCAGGCAGATAAAATCGAGGCTGCGCGTACCATGGCCGGCGGTAACGGTGTAGCGGCGTCGGCATCAAAAATGAGACGGGCATGCAGGAACTGGAAAAGACAAATCGACTTCGGCCGGAATCTTAGGCGCAATTCAGGGGGAAATCCAAAGGCGAAACGTGATAATGGGCGATCCTGAGCTGATCGAGATCATTCGCGCGGAAATTGCTGCGCGGGGTCCGATCTCCTTCGCACGGTTTATGGAGCTCGCGCTCTATGAACCTCAGCATGGATACTATTCCAGTGGACGCGCCGTCATCGGGCGTCGGGGCGATTTTTTCACAAATGTAAGCGTCGGACCCGTATTCGGGCGGTTGCTCGCCATTCAGTTTGCCGAAGTATGGGAAAAATTAGGCAGACCATCCCATTTCACCATCATTGAACATGGCGCAGACGACGGCGCTTTTGCGGCCGACGCGCTCACGGCGCTGAATCAATCTTTCGTGGAATGTTTTAAGACAATCCGTTATATTATCGCCGAACCGTTTCCCGTTTGGCGCGATCGACAACAAGAAAGACTCGCCTCCTTTGGGCACAAAATCCGGTGGGTCGCATCGATTGATCAAGTCGAACCTTTCGTCGGAGTCCATTTTTCAAATGAGCTGTTCGACGCGCTTCCTGTTCATCTCCTCTTCTCGGAGCTCGTGAAAAATGGCACGGTTACCTGGAACGAAAGGTTTGTCTCCACCTCGGACAACGACTTCGAATTCGTGACCGGGCCCGTCTCCGACTCCCATCTGGAAATCGCGCTTCGGCGACTGCCCCCCTTACCGCCCAGTGTCCAAACGGAAGTCAACCTCGCCGCGCCAAAACTGATGCGCGAAATTGCGGCCAGCCTGGCACGTGGCGTTATTCTCACTATCGATTACGGATTCTCTCGGGCGGAATTTTATTCTCCTCATCGCCGCGAAGGCTCGCTGCAAATCCGATCGGGACACCGAAAATTACCGTCGCCTTTTCAACAAATTGGTCACGCCGACATTTCGACGCATGTGGAATGGACAAGCCTGGCCCAGGCTGGCGAAGAAGCTGGCGCAAGTGCGTTAGCTTTCACCGACCAGCATCACTTCTTCACTGGAATTATTTTAGGATGTCTTACGGCCGAAAAAGAATTCGTAAAATCAAACAAGCGCGCTCTGCAAACACTCCTTCATCCGGAATTGCTTGGCCGGAACTTCCAAGTGCTCGGGTTTGCGAAGAACTTTTCGGAGTCACTTAGCGGATTCCGCTTTGCACGCAACGTCCGACACGAGCTCGGTCTCTAGATAAAGCGATCGCTCTCTCTAGTCGGTCAGGTTCCGGAACATGATATAAACGTCGATAAATCCCTTGCTGGAGTGGCGGAAAGCGCCAGGTAACGTGGCTACGATTTTGAACCCGAGGCTTTCCCATAATCGGATAGCGGCCTGATTTGTAGATACGACGAAGTTGAACTGCATCGCTCGAAAGCCGAGGCGCCGCGCTTCCTCCAGACAATGCTCCCCCATTTGCCGGCCCACTCCCATTCCGCGCGCCTGCGATGAAACCATAAAAGCAGCATTGGCGACGTGGGAGCCAAGCCCGGGTTGATTCGTTCTGATAATGTAGGTTCCTACGACTCCGCCGTTCCTCTCGGCAACGTAGGTCCATATACCGGGTTGGAACCAGTAAGCGAGGGCGTCTTGTCGCGACATTCCCGGATCGAACGCGTAAGTATCACCGGACGCGATGACAGCTTTAAATATACTCCAGATCGCATCCTTATCGGTCTCCGTCGCAGGCCGTATTCTCACTTATACGAAGCATTCTAAATCGAACCGCGCCAAGTCGGTCGAATATAGTCCGAGCTAGGACTCTTTCATTTTTCGATAGCGATGAATCAGCGCGGTGGTTGAGCTATCATGTTTGAGGTCAGGATCGTCCTTCCTTTCCAGCTCTGGAATGATCCGCTGGGCAAGCAGCTTACCGAGCTCAACTCCCCATTGATCGAACGAATCAATATTCCAAATCGCGCCCTGCGTGAAAACAGAGTGTTCATAAAGGGCAACGAGCCCGCCAAGGGCGGCTGGAGTGAGCCGCTCGGCCAGAATGGTGTTGGACGGGCGATTTCCTTCAAATACGCGATGCGGGACCAACCATTCCGGGGTGCCTTCGGCCCTAACCTCATCGGCTGTCTTCCCGAAAGCCAAAGCTTCGGTCTGGGCAAAGACGTTGGCCATCAAAATATCGTGATGGCGGCCGATCGGGTTGAGGGTTTGGGCAAAGGCGATAAAATCGCACGGAATCAGGCGGGTGCCCTGATGGATCAGTTGGTAAAATGAATGCTGACCATTGGTACCCGGCTCTCCCCAGTAGATCGGTCCGGTGTCATAGGTGACTTTAGCCCCTTCCAATGTCACGTGCTTGCCGTTGCTTTCCATGGTGAGTTGCTGGAGGTAGGCGGGGAACCGCTTCAGATATTGTTCGTAAGGCAGCACCGCGACCGTCTGCGCCCCGAAGAAATCGGTGTACCAGATCGTGAATAGGCCCATGAGCACGGGTAGGTTTTCCTCAAACGGCGCCGTGCGGAAATGTTCGTCCATTACATGAAACCCTTCGAGTAATGCCCGAAAATGATCCGGCCCGATCGCTACCATTGTGGAAAGTCCGATGGCGGAATCCATCGAATAGCGGCCGCCCACCCAGTCCCAGAACTCGAACATATTGGCAGGATCAATGCCGAACTCAGAGACCTTAGCGCGGTTGGTCGAGACGGCGACGAAATGCTTCGCGATTGCTTTCGGATCGCCGCCAAGTCCATTGAGTAGCCACTGGCGCGCGCTTGCAGCGTTCGTCATTGTTTCCAGCGTCGTGAACGTCTTGGACGAACCAATGAAAAGTGTCTCGGCAGGATCGAGGTCACGAGTTGCCTCCACGAAATCGGTTCCATCCACATTGGAGACGAATCGGAACGTCATGGAGCGATCGCTGTAGTACTTCAGCGCCTCATAAGCCATGACCGGGCCAAGATCCGAGCCGCCGATACCGATATTGATAATGTTACGAATGCGTTTGCCCGTATATCCCTTCCACTCCCCGACGCGAACGCGCTCGGAGAAAATACTCATCTTATCGAGGACCCCCTGAACCTGCGCGACAACGTTCTCGCCATCTACCAAGATCGACATGCCGCGCGGCGCGCGCAGGGCTATGTGCAAAACCGAGCGATTCTCGGTCACATTGACCTTATCGCCTCGGAACATCGCTTCGATGCGGGAACGCAAATCAGATTCTTCTGCCAGCTTGATCAAAAGCTTCAGCGTTTCGTCAGTTACGAGGTTCTTCGAATAGTCGAGGTAGAATCCGGCGCCGTCGATTGCGAGCCGCTCTCCCCGCTTGGGATCGTCAGCGAAGAGTCTCCGAAGAGACAGGGTTCTAATGAAATCGTAGTGCGTCCGCAGAGCTTTCCAAGCCGGGCGCTCGGTCAAAGGCAAAGAAAAGATGGCCATGCTGTGGGAATGTTTTCGGTACTGGTTTAATACCCACTCTACTCAAAGGAACTCGTTCGGTTATCGTTTTATCCGACTACCGAATGTTGCCGCGTGTGATTAACTTTGAAAGAGTAAACCTTGTCGATCCCACGCTTCTCACCTAAACAACGGAACACGGCCGAGGATTTGGCACGCCACCACGGCATTATGAGCCCAGTTTAAATCGGGGGTTCGCGAATAAGGCCGACCCGGAACCTATTTTCGCTTGAAGAATGACCCGGCGGCGGGTCGAGAACTGCTGTGCGCGCTTAGGTGCGAATCGCGCCGCTTCAATTTCGGTACTACCTTAAGAATCGCTTTGCGAAGATCTTCCAGCCGCGCCGGTTTGCTGACGATTATATCCACATTCTCGGAGCGCCGCCCCGTCTCGGTTAACAAATCGGCAAACCCGGTGAGCATGATCACCGGCTTGTTCGGTTCCATTTCTTTGATTGAGGCGGCTAGTTCATCACCGCTTATCTCTGGCATGGCGCGGTCGGTAATGACGAGATCGAACCGATCGGACCGGAATTTCGCCATCGCCTCACGTGCATCGGCGGCGGTCTCGACCGTGTGACGATCCTCCGCCAGATACGCGCTCACGATCTCTCGAATGGCAGCGTGATCGTCTACCACCAGAACTCGAAGGGGGTCGACCTTGGCTTCGACTTCTACATCAGCTGGCTCGATTACTTCTTCAGGAACCGGAAGGTAGATAGTAAACGTCGTTCCTTTATTGGGTTTACTCTTGGTCTCGATACTACCGCCGTGCCGGCGAATAATCCCATAACTCATTGCCAGCCCCAGTCCTGAGCCGCGTTTGCCCTTTGTCGTAAAAAACGGCTCCATACAGTTTCGCAAAGTCTCTTCGCTCATTCCGATGCCCGTGTCCGACATTTCGAGGCGGATATGCTTTCCCACTTCGCGGCTACGAAAGAAGATGCGCCCTCCCTCGGGCATGGCATCGACGGCGTTGAAAATAAGATTTGTGAATACTTCCCGGAGCTCGTCGGGCGTGCCGCAGATAAGCGGGATTCCATCAAGATCCTTTTTAATATGAATGCTTGCGCCAGCGGCGTCGGCTTCAGATTGCCACTTCGGCGCTGTTCGTGAAATCGCTTGTTCGATCACATCGTTCAAATCCACTGCCTGGCGATGTTCGCGGGTAGCACGCGGCCGGTAGAATTCGCGTAAGCGCTCCACCATTTTCGCATTGCGATTCCGCAGGCCATCGTTCCGAGTGCCCGCATTCGCTCCTGCTGAATCACCTGCTGCTGCGTCGCTCGCAATTCTGTCAGTGTCTTTGCCAGATTGGCCGTCTGCTGTTGGAGCTCCAACGTTCGTTTATCGACCAATCGCTCCAGCCCTTCACTATAGAGCTGGATTTGCTGATTCAGCTTGCGCGACGTGAGGAGGTTCTCGATCCGAAGTAACACCTCGACGGAATCGAGCGGCTTCGACAAAAAGTCGGACGCACCCGAGGCCAGGGCATCATGTTTTGCTTGTAGGCTGGTATCCGCGGTCAACACCAGGACCAGAGGTCGAGTCCGAGGCGACATCATATCATTGATTTCGTTCAGCACCTTCAAACCGGAAATCGGCTCCATTAGCAGGTCGAGTAGGACCAGATCCGGATTGAGATCGAGAATTTGCTTCGCCGCATGGCTCGAATCGGTGATTGCAGTGCAACTACCGTATCCCGCCTGTTCCAAAATCCTCAGGAGGGCTTGAGCACTGGCTTCCTCGTCGTCAATGATGAGTATTCGCGCATTTGGATTCGCTAATCCCATGTCGCTGTCCACCAGCAATATCCATGCTTGCTTGTCATCCCAGCCGACGCACAAATGCCACAGGGCCACACCCTTTAGCGCAAAAAGTACGATCGAAAGTCCGGCCGGCATGGCAGTAGGTTGTTTCCCCTCGTTTGTCACGCTGCACCCAACGTGCTCGCCCGCCTTTCCACCAATTCCCTCCTGATTGCGTCGCAACCCAAGCGCGACTGGTTCGAAATCGTCGAAACCCTCGCATCAACAATTTGTGACATCTCAGTGGGAAGCGGTTACGATGCTGTGAAATCTCACGCGGGGTTCTGCCACGTAGTCTTTCAACATCACCGCGAAATCGACACTCTTGGCTGAGCTAGCGACGTGAGATTTGAACCGCGGCGAAAATCGTCACATAGTCGTAACTTTCCCGCTGGTTCCCCCTCGATAGTTTTAATTCCCGATGAAAACAAAAGTCCTTTTCATCTGCATCCATAACAGTGCCCGGAGCCAGATGGCCGAGGCTTGGCTCAACCACACCTGCGGCGATTACTTCGAAGCACAAAGTGCTGGCCTTGAACC
Source organism: Verrucomicrobiota bacterium (assembly GCA_003217965.1). Taxonomy (GTDB): domain Bacteria; phylum Verrucomicrobiota; class Verrucomicrobiia; order Chthoniobacterales; family UBA10450; genus AV69. The sequence continues at coordinate 18,321 of QHNB01000082.1, forward strand.
CGGAACGCTTAATTTGTTGGCGATAAAAGCCATGGCAGAGGTGGGAATCGACATCTCAAACAAGAAGACACAGGACGTTTTCGACGTTTTCAAAAGTGGCCAGTTCTTCGCCTACGTCATCACCGTCTGCGATGCCGTAAGCGCTGAGAAGTGCCCAATCTTCCCGGGGGTGACGAAACGGCTGCACTGGAGCTTTCCTGATCCATCGCAACTGCAAGGCAGCGATGCCGCAAAGCTCGAACAAGTCCGCGCCATTCGCGATGAGATCCGATGCAAGATTGAGGAATGGTGCGACGAAGTCTGCCCGGAAGCATTAGGGCGTCTAAGCAGGCGATGGCGAAAAAGCTAATTGCCGAGTTCCTCGGCACCTTTGCTCTCGTCTTCGCTGGAACCGGCGCGATTGTCATCGATAACGTCAGTGGCGGGGCCTCCACCTAATCGCTCCGACGATGGGTGCCATGGCTGGAGTAGTTGACTGCAGATTGATGCGCGAGCCTAGGCTGTTGCTAACACGAGCAATCGCGTTCGACGGGCGGCCTCGGAAATGCTAGTAATATTCCTCGATGTTCAGGAGCGCGGTAGTCTCATTGCTGGCCCTGGTCGCGTTCGCTCTGGCGAGCGCGCAAGTGCCAATTGCGTCGTGCATTCTTTCCGCAACAGCGAGCGAGAAGGCCTGTGAATTGGGATGCTGTGCAAACAAGAGTTGCTGCGAAGATTCGCCCCGCAACACTGCACCGCCTGCGCAGCCGTTAGCGAAAAGCTCCCACGATGTGCAACTGCTCGCGCTCGCGCCGGTTGCCATTGCTTTACTGCCGGAACGAATTTCACCGCCTCATTTCGCTTCTTCTTCGAGCGAGATCTTGCCGATGGCGTCGGTGCCGTCGCGTCTCGCGCTTCTCTGCACGTTTCTCATCTGATCCAAAGAGCCTGATGCCGGAGGTGTGCCCATTGGTCGGCGCACCTGGTCTTCAACGGAACTCTTGGATCAATGAAAACAACTTACCTTTTATTATTTAGTTCAAACTTACTCTTATTCCTGCAGCGTGCGGCTGCCGGTGATGCCGGATTCCGCACAAAGGATGGCGGCGCGATCTCGCTTGCCGAAGTAACTGCTGCTGCGCTGGCAAACAATCCAGCGATTAAAGAAGCGGTTCGAAAATGGAACGCGGGGAAGGCACGCATCCCGCAAGCTGCGGCGTGGGATGATCTGCGCGTCGGCGGCGAATCGCGCGTGCGCCGCTTTGTCGATGTTCCGCCGAACGCGTTCATGGACCAGTCGGCTAGCATCGAGCAGGCAATTCCCATCACTGGGAAGAATCTTGTCCGAGCACGGGCGGCAACTGCCGAGGCGGTTTCGGCCTACGAAGAACTCCGTCGGCAACAGCTCGATGTGATCGCCACGACGCGAGCGACGTTTTTCCGTCTCGCCAACGCACACGCGCAACTGGCCATCAATCAAAAGAATATCGTCTCGCTGCGGCAAATCGCCGATATCAGCCGAACGAAGTTCGAAGCGGGAACACATTCGGCGGCCGATGTCTTGGTCGCCGAAACGGAGGCAAGCAAAGTCCTGGAGGCACAGCGTGACCTAGAGCGGCAACTTGCGAATGACGAGGCGCAGTTAAATGCGTTGATGAATCGCGACGCCTTTGCGCCGCTTGGTGTGCCTAGCGAAGTCACGCCGAAAATGCCGGAGCTTTCTCCAACAAAGCTTCGCCCACTTCTTCTTACGCACCGGCCTGAGATCAGAATGGCCGAAGCGAGGATCGATATTGAGAAATCCAATCTTGAGCTCGCCCGCCGGGCGTGGATTCCTGATCCTGCGCTCACGGTGAAAGCGCAGCGTTACAATGACGCTGCGCAGGCTGTGAGTGAATTGGACGCGGGCGTTTCATTCACTGTTCCGTGGGTCAATTTCAGAAAATACGGAGCGAGCGTCCGCGAGGCGCAGGAGAACGTCGGCGCGGCCGAGGAAGCGCTCGAGCGCGTAGAGAAAGAGGCGCTGCGCTTGTTGCATGACCAACTCCAAACGATCGAAACGGCGCATCATCACCTCGAGTTGTTCCGCGACAAGATCATCCCTCAGGCGCAACAGGCCTACGAAGCCAACCGGCTCAACTACGAGTCGGGCAAAGCATCGTTTCTCGATTGGATCACATCACAACGCAACCTGCGCGATCTCGAAGCGATGGGACGACAGCATCTAGCCGATTATCAGGTCGCGCTCGCAGAACTCGAAGCAGTCATTGGCGCGCAATTTTTCCCGCTCCCAGCGAAAGACGTCGAAGCGCACCAGCGAGGGATCACCGCGCCAGCGACATCGAAAGGCGGACCTAAATGACTAAACACTTAAAAAAATTCGCGACGATCTTCGCGCTAATCGCGCTTTTAACCGCGTCCTGTTCGAGACAAACCGGCAGCTCAGGAAACAGCAACATCGATTACTGGACATGCACCATGCATCCATCGGTGCATTCCAAGACGCCGGGCAAGTGTCCGATCTGTTCGATGGATCTGGTACCGGTAATGAAGCAAACGTCGAGCGCTTCACCATCCGCGTTCGAGCCAGCGAGCGGCGGTGGAAGTATGCAAGGCATGGCCGGAATGCCCGGGATGCAGCCGGGCAGCCAAGCGGCCGGCGCCCCCGCGCATGAATTCATTGTGCCGGTTGAGCGCCAACAACAAATCGGAGTGACTTACGCGCGGGCCGAGCACAAGCCGCTTGACCACACGATTCGCTCAGTCGGCATGATCGTGCCGGACAAGGCGCGCAATTGGCAGTTCGTCTCGCGCGTCGACGGTTACGTGCAAAAGCTGAACGTCACTTCGCCGGGCGAGATCGTCGACACCGGCAGCCCGTGAGACTCCTGATCGGCTGATCCAATCGGCCAAAAGGCGTCTGCAACTCTGGAACGTAACCGAAGATCAGATCAACGAGCTCCAAAAGAATCTCAGAGCCAGCGAGACGCTTACATTGCTCTCGCCCTTTCGCGGCGTCGTGCAATCGGTGCCCGTCGAACAGGGCAAGAGCGTGAAAGTTGGCGACCTGTTGGTTGAAGTCGCCGACCTCAGCGTTGTCTGGGTCTGGGCGGACTTTTACGAGAATGAACTATCGATGTTGCAGACCGGCCAAAAGATCGCCGTCACCGCGAAATCTTATCCCGGTGAGAAATTCGACGGAACGATCAGTTTGATTAATCCGTTCGTCGACGAAGCAAAGCGCACCGCCAAAGTGCGGATCGACATTCCGAACACCGAGTTCAAGCTCCGCCCCGGAATGTACGTCAACGCGGAGTTGACGATGAGCATGGGCAAAGCGCTGACGGTGCCCGTCAGCGCAGTAATGCCCACGGGCACACGTAGCGTGGTCTTTGTCGATAAGGGGGGAGGCAGACTTGAACCACGCATCGTGCAGCTCGGCTCGAAATACGGCGACATCTACGAGGTGCAAAGCGGCCTACAGGAGGGCGAGCGTGTTGTTTCCAGCGCGAATTTTTTGATCGACGCCGAGTCGAAAGTGCAGGGCGCACTTGCGGATTTTGAAATGGGGAAAAGGCGTGACGGCGAGCCGGAGAAATAGAGAAGGAAAACCCAACACAAATGCAAGTGATAAGACATTTCCGTGAATTGGACGTTTACAAAAGCGTGTTTACCGCCGGACTTCAGATATTCGAACTCACGAACAGCTTTCCAAGCGATGAGCCTTTCTCGCTGACCAATCAAATACGCCGGTCGTCACGATCGGTCTGCGCCAACCTGGCAGAGGCTTGGCGCAAACGGCACTCTGTCACGGCATTTGTTTCGAAACTCAGCGATGCGGAGGCCGAAGCTGCCGAAAACCAAGTGCATCTCGAAATGGCGCATCGGCTCGGTTACGTTTCCGAGGAAAACTTTCCCTCGATCGACGACGCTTATGAAAAGATCTGCGGACAAATCGTTCGCATGATTGATCAGCCAGAGAAATGGCTGATTCGACGAAAGGTTAATTAAAAGGGATGAGCGCGGTCGAGCAATCACTCGCCGACTTCCCGACTCGCCGAGTCGCCGAGTCGCCTTCCTTTATCGAGCGCGTCATCGAAGCGAGCGCGAGAAACAAATTCCTCATTTTCATTTTCACGATCTTCGCTCTCGCCGCAGGCTTTTATGGCCTGATGCACACGCCGCTCGATGCGATTCCCGATCTGAGCGACGTCCAGGTGATCGTCTACACAGAATGGGAAGGCCGCTCGCCCGATCTGGTCGAGGACCAGATTACGTATCCGATTTCCACGGTCTTCATCGCTGCGCCCAAGGTGAAATTCGTCCGTGGTGAGTCCATGTTTGGGAAATCGTTCATTTACGTCATCTTTCAAGACGGCACGGACATTTACTGGGCTCGCTCGCGCGTCATTGAATACCTCAACTCGGTGCGCGGTTCACTACCGGAAGGCGTGAATCCAGTCATTGGGCCGGACGCGACCGGAGTCGGCTGGGTTTATGAATACGCGCTGGTCGACGATTCCGGTAAGCACAACCTTGCTGAGCTACGATCCATTCAGGATTGGAACCTACGCTATGCGCTTGCCTCGGTTAAAGGCGTGTCCGAAGTCGCTGCCGTTGGCGGCTTCGTTAAACAATATCAGGTCGATTTAGATCCAAACGCGCTCGTCGCTTACAACATTCCGCTCAGCGAAGTTGTTAACGCGATCAAGATGAGCAACGCCGATGTTGGCGGCCGCGTCTTGGAAGTCGCCACCACCGAGTATTTCATTCGCGGGCGGGGCTACATCAAAAAGATCGAGGATATCGAGAACGTTGTTCTAAAAGTCGTTAATGGAACACCCGTTTATCTCAAAAATGTCGCGACTGTCCATTTAGGCGGCGATATCAGGCGAGGCGTTGCCGAGTTGGATGGAAAAGGCGAGACGGTTGGCGGCATTGTCGTCATGCGCTATGGCGAGAATGCGCTCAACGTCATCGACGGCGTCAAAAAGAAGATCGAGGAGATCAAATCGTCATTGCCGGAAGGCGTACGCATCGTGCCAACCTACGATCGGAGCGATTTGATCAAACGCGCGATCGCGACATTGCGCGAGAAGCTCATTGAGGAAAGCATCGTCGTCGCACTGGTCTGCATTGTTTTCCTTTGGCACGTCCGCTCGTCGCTTGTCGCCATCATTACTCTGCCAATCGCCATCATTCTCTCCTTCATTCCCATGTGGTGGATGAACCTCACTTCAAACATCATGTCGTTAGGTGGCATCGCCATAGCCATCGGCGCGATGGTCGACTCAGCGATCATTATGATCGAGAACGCACACAAGGCACTGGAGCATTTTCGAGATGAGCATGGGCGCGAGCCAAACAATATCGAACGAGTAAAGGTGATCATCGCAGGGGCTAAATCCGTTGGCCGCTCACTCTTTTTTGCGCTGCTCGTGATCACTGTCAGCTTCATTCCGGTATTTTCGCTCACGGCACAGGAAGGCCGGCTTTTCAAACCACTCGCCTTCACGAAAACCTTCTCGATGTTCTTCGCTTCATTCCTGGGCGTGACGCTCGTGCCGGTGCTGATGACGCTGCTTATCCGGGGCAAGATCACACCAGAGATCAAAAATCCGGTAAACCGGTTTCTGATTTGGAGCTACCAGCCATTCGTTAATTTCGTGCTGCGCTATCGCGGGTTCACATTGATCTGCGCGCTCATCATTCTGGTCGTGACAATTTTCCCGTTTAAAAGACTCGGCAGCGAATTCATGCCACCACTCAATGAAGGCACGCTGCTCTACATGCCAACGGCGGTGCCGGGCATGTCGATAACCGAGGCGACGAAAATTCTTCAGATACAAGATCGACAACTTAAAAAAATCCCCGAAGCGGTGACGGTATTTGGCAAAGCTGGACAGGCGGATACGCCGACTGATCCCGCGCCGCTATCGATGTTCGAAACCGTTGTCGCGCTTAAACCGCCGGAGCAATGGCGAAAGGGAATGACGTGGGACAAGCTGCTCGCTGAGCTCAACACCAACATCAAAACGCCCGGGATGGCAAACATCTTCTGGATGCCAATTCAGACGCGCACCGAAATGCTCACCACCGGGTTCCGTACCGTACTCGGGGTAAAAGTTTTCGGCCCCGATCTCGGCGGAATTCAAAACCTGGCCGTGCAAATCGAGCGTCAACTGAGCGCCTTACCGAATACACGCAGCGCCTTCGCCGAGCGCACCGTCGGCGGTTA
>QHNB01000272.1 GCA_003217965.1 Verrucomicrobiota bacterium
GTAGTCCGCAATTGGGGCAGGAACGATGAGGCGATGAAATGCTTTCAGATGCTCCCGAAAGACGGCGAGGTTTTGAGCTTCCTGCCGGTAATCCAACTCGCGCATCAAGCTTTTTCGCAGTTCTTCCAACATGCGCCGGAATTCGTATCGCTTTCCGAATTCCGTTCGTTTATCGAGGAATTCTGCTATCTCCTCGAGCGCCTCGAGATCTTCGACCATTTGTTCACGAATGTTTGGCCTCTGCACCTTTACTGCCACCGGTCGTTCGTCGCGCAGTCGGGCTAGGTGCACCTGACCAAGGGATGCGGAGGCAACTGGTCGTACGTCGAAATCGGAAAAGGCTCTGGACAAACGCACCCCAATTTCAGAAGTGACAATCTTCTCGACTTCGTCGAATCCGAATGGCTCGACCTTGTCCTGCAAACGCGAGAGTGCATCGAGATACGGCCGCGGCATGAGCTCGACCCGGGTGGAAAGCAGTTGACCGAGCTTCACGAATGTCGGCCCGAGCTTTTCCAAATCTTCGGCCAGCTCGTCCGCTTTGGCGGCTTCGTGCCGCGAGGCACCTTGTTCCGCAGTAAGCGTCTCCTCCAGTCCCGTCTCCTTCACCAAATCCGAGCGGCCATATTTCACAAAGAGCCACGCGATCTGCTGATAACGCTTCAAGTGTTGTGGGTTCAGCGAAATGCCCATGCAATCTTAGAACGAAATTGGAAAGCAAAACGGCCTCACCGTTCCCGGTGAGGCCGTTTTGAATCTACGGTGATAACTATCAGGCTGCTTTTTGGTAGCTCGCCTTGTCGTCAGCTTCCAGCCAGTCGAATAACGGGGTCGACCTAGGCTCGAGACCAAGCGGGGTTACTTGCTCGACGTACCAATCACGCCTCTCCGGATCTTCATAAGGATTTGTCTTAATTACTTCGTCAGACCATTTGCGCTTTTCTTCCTCGCTTTTGCGCGTGCCGTTCTGATCGATCCAGCGGGCGATTTCCTCATCGCTTGCGCCCGTTCTCACGAAGGCTTTAAAATCGTCGCCTTTGACTCCCTTGAAGCCAAAAAGCATGTTATCGAGCGGGCAATCAAAATGGTATTCGCCGATGTTGCCCCAGAGCAGGGCGCGGCATTTATCGATGGTGCGCCCAAGGATCACATAACCGCCGATCTTGACCTTTGGACTGCGCGGCGGCCCTTTGGTTAAATCTTTGCCTTTGTTGTTCATACCAGACCCTAAATTTCAACCATAAACGGTCTGATCGAAACGTTAAAAGATGGGCAGCGGGGCTTCAAAGAAGCGGCGGAGGCAGTAGAAGATCTGCAGTTAAAGACCCTCTTTAATGAATATTCATTGCAACGTTCCCGCTTCGCCGGGGAATTACAGAGCGAAGCAATTCGGCTCGGCGAAAGCAAACCGGAAGATAGCGGCAGTGTTAGTGGGGCCATGCACCGCGCCTGGATTGACTTAAAATCGGCGGTTACCAGCGGCGATGATCACGCCATTCTGGCAGAGTGTGAGCGCGGGGAAGATTCTGCGATGAAGGAATATCGCGATGCCATGGAAAAGGAAGAGCTCTCCTCCCCGATTCGCCAGATCGTATCGCGTCAATTCACCGAAGTGCAGAACGCGCACGACCGCATCAAACAATTGCGCGACGCGACGAAGACAGCTTAGCGGACTGGTAGTCTTTCGGTCTCCGTCAGGCTCCCGCTTTGCAGGAGTGTGCGCGCGAAGCCGGCGCGTGAGGGAGCGGGGGCTTGCGGAAGGTTCCCGTATCCGCTCGAGGTGACACCGATTTTTTGTAGCGGCAGTCTCTGACCGTCGCACTTAGATTCGGCGATCAAGAATCGCCGCTGCAATATCAAATCGCATCGACCAAGGTCGATATGGCCGATCTTACTGACACTTTTCTCCTGCGTCAGATTCGCATTAGCCGCGCCCATTGCGCCACCTCCAAGCGGAAAGTTATATCATGGATTTTATTTCGGCGGCATTGGGACGGATATGCATGATCCGAGCGAACACGACGTTACTGCCGCTGATGTTGTCGGTTACGAACTGGCGGTTGGGGCAAAGACAACGTGGGTTTATTTTTCCGCCAATTGGTTTGAGTCGCGCGATTTCCCCGTTGCGATCTGCAACTGGGTTCGTGATCTGGGCAAAATCCCGTACGTGCGGCTGATGTTGCGCTCTGATGTGGATCAAAAACATTCGGACAAGACGTTTACCTTAAAAAAGATCATCGCCGGGAATTTTGATGATGATCTTCGGGCTTGGGCGCGCGGCGCGAAAAATTTCGGATCTCCGATTCTAATCGAGTGGGGAACGGAGCCGAACGGAAAGTGGTTCAGCTGGAATGGGAAATGGAACGGCGGCGCGAAAAAAGGCCCGCAAGAATACATCGGGGCTTACCGCCACATCGTCGACCTGATACGTGGAGAAGGCGCCGGGAACTTGCAATGGGTTTGGCACGTGAACTGGCTCGATGAACCAGAGCGCAAATGGAATGCGTTTGAGAATTACTTTCCGGGCGAAAACTACTGCGATTGGGTTGCGCTCAGCGCGTATGGGCCGACCACGCCGATGACGAGGGACGGAACCGAAAGTTTTCGCTTTAAAATGCGGGAAGCCTATCCGCGGCTGAGGAAACTCGCGCCAAACAAGTCGATCATCATCGCAGAATTTGGTTGTGATTTACATAACAAGCATCGCGATGCCGCGGGATGGGCTAAGGCGGCCTTGGATGATTTGTTCTCCGGGCGATGGCCCGCCATTATTGGTTTCTGTTGGTGGAACGAAGGCTGGCAAAATGACAACCTTAAACGGCACGACAGCGACATGATGGTCCAGCATGATCGCGAGCTGACGCGCGTCTTCCATGATGGGCTTAACCAGCATCGTGCCAAAATTCAGGAGACTCCAATAATTGCGTCACCGTGAGCGCGGCTGCATATTTGCGTCATGGTCAATATTTCTATTGAATACACGGGCGACCTCCATTGCGACGCGACCCACGGACCATCGCAATCCAAGATTTCGACCGACGCACCGACGGACAATAAAGGCAAAGGAGAAGCATTTTCCCCGACGGATCTGGTCGCGACCGCGCTTGCGACATGCATGAGCACGACGATGGGAATCAAGGCGCAGGAATTAGGCGTCGATTTGCGCGGCATGACCGTGTCCGGGCAAAAGGAAATGTCAAAAGACGCCCCGCGTCGCATTATCGGTTTGCCCTCGGAAGTTCATATACCGCTGCCGAAAGAGTCCCCGCATCGGCAGGTACTGGAACAAACAGCGCTGAATTGCCCGGTTCATAAAAGTCTCCCGCCGGAGATCGCTCGGCCGACGAAATTCTTTTGGGAAGGCTAACGCGCGTTTATTTCGACCGAGGGACGACTCTCACGCTCCAAGGGAATCGGAATCAGCTAGCTAACAGGCTAGCTGGTAGCGAAGGCACAGAACGTAACCGCGTTATTTTGACTCTTTACGGCGCCTGTTTTGCGGGGCATGAGAGGGAATCCCGTGCCCGATTATATTCGCGCCTCAGGATGAGGCTGCGGCGGCCGGCGCCATTTCAGCTTGCCGGTTAGAGACTGGCATTGGGACGGTGTTGTCGAGTAGCTTGGTATAAGTGCGGGCCGCGCGATTTTTCCAGCTACCTTTGTGATAAGCATAGCTGGCGATAAGGGGCAGCGCCACGGTGGCCTCCGCATAAACCATTTGTTCCGCCCCGAGATCGACTTTCCCCCACGAGTTCGCTTCTTTGAGGGTGGAACTGCTCAGGGCGCCATCGCGGACGTCGGCAACGGTAATCTGCACGGCGTATTTGTGCATGCCCACGTCAAATCCGAGGTAATCGCCCGCCACCACCGTGTCCTGGGCGAAATTCTTGGGTACGCCGCCGCCGATCATCAAAAGCCCACTCTGTTTCGAATCAATCTTAATTTTCGTTAGCTCCAGAAAATCTTTGGCCGAAT
>QHNB01000273.1 GCA_003217965.1 Verrucomicrobiota bacterium
AAAACGCGCGAGACCTCTACCGCCTAGCTAGATCATCGAGTGCTCCGCCATCGCGCCGCTACAATAACTGTTCCTGCGCGCCGGCCGGCGGTTTCAGCCCAAGCTTCCGATACGCATTCGAGGTTGCGACGCGGCCCTGCGGGGTCCGCTTGATGTAACCTTCCATGATCAAATACGGCTCGTTCACTTCCTCGAGCGTGCCCGCTTCTTCCCCGACCGCGACGGCAAGCGAATTCAACCCCACCGGGCCGCCACCAAACTTGTGAATCAACGTTTCGATGATGCGCTTGTCCCATTGATCGAACCCGTCGCGATCGATTTCGAGCATGGCCAAAGCGCGATCCGCCAATTCCCCGTTGATCCTACCGTCCGCTTTCACCTGAACATAATCGCGCACCCAGCGCAGAAGATTGTTTGCCGTGCGCGGCGTCCCGCGCGCCCGCGCAGCAATCTCGGCCGCGCCTTGCTGGTCGATCTCGACAGCGAGCAGGCCCGCGCTGCGAGTGATAATTTTTTGCATTTCTTCTGCACTGTAATAGTCGAGCCGAGCCGTCATTCCGAAGCGCGAGCGCAGGGGCGCGCTGACCATGCCCGCACGCGTGGTCGCGCCGATGAGCGTGTATTTGGGCAATTGCAATCGCAGGCTCCGCGCCTGCGGGCCTTGATCGATGATGATATCGAGCCGGTAATCTTCCATGGCCGGGTAGAGATACTCTTCGATCGTCGGCTGGAGCCGGTGAATCTCGTCGATAAACAGCACATCGCCCTTTTCGAGTGACGTGAGCAGTCCGGCCAGCTCGCCGGCTTTCTCAATCACCGGGCCGCTGGTGTTTTTGATACTCACGTCCATCTCATGCGCGATGATGTTGGCGAGTGTCGTTTTGCCCAGGCCGGGAGGGCCGCTGAGCAGGATGTGTTCGAGGACATCGCCGCGCTTTTTTGCTGCCGCGACCAAAAGCTCGAGCCGTTCACAGACCTTCCTCTGGCCGGTGAACTCACTGAACATCGGCGGCCGCAGTGAGATTTCGAAGGCAGGATCAGTCGTGGGTGGATTCATTAGCACGAAATTCTTTTGGTCAGCACGAGCTCAGTGCCGCGGGTGCGCAAAACGTAATCGACCTGGTCGAAGGCATTGCGGATGAGATAAAGTCCAAGGCCCCCCGGTTTCACGATGTTCACCCGAGGTCGACGAAGCGTCTCCGGGACCGGTTGTTTGCCATAATCGCGCAGCCGCAGCCGGACGCAGTCGGATTGTGATTCGAGGGAGAGCGCAATCAGCTGATCCTCACGCAATTGGTAGGCATGGCGAATAATATTGGTGCACGCTTCATCCACCCCCAGTACCATCAAGGTCCGATCGCGTTCCGAAAGGGGAAAACCATCAAGAAAACGGCGCACAAAATTCCGCATGAGCGCGAGATTTCCGGTGTGGCTGGAGAACTCGAGCTTCCGGTTTTTCATTTTGCCGCCGACACGCTGCCAGACTGCGTCGTTGCTTCAAGTCTCGTGTCATAGAAAAATGACGATGGTGGCCGGCGCGAAGGTCTCGAAAAACGTGGACACGATTCCAAAGCACGTTTCAATTTCGCCCATGCTCAGAATGTTGGCGATGCTTTTGCTTTCAAGTGCATCAGTTTTGGCCCAAGCCAACGGTACCGCCTATGAGGCACTGCGCACTGTCGGTAACCAGCTCAACCGCGATTTCGTCAACCGCGTGATCTCGGTTTCTGGCGTGGACGGCAATCCACAACCGGCGAC
>QHNB01000325.1 GCA_003217965.1 Verrucomicrobiota bacterium
CTTCGACGGGAATAAGTGACCGACAAAACTCACGCCGAGTCCGAGCACAAGCCCAAAGACACTCGCGCTCGCCAGATAGCGTGAATGTGGAATTCGGAACCCGAACTCTGCAATACCTGCCGGGCGCCGAGCTAGTAGGAACATGAGGATTAATGCGATCAACAAGGTGATCGCGATGATGCGAGGTATTGCTATATCTATGCGCGGTCGAACAAGTGCTGTCGTCACGAAAGCAGGAATATAGACGACCACGAACAGCCCCATACCAAGGGCTATTGCTTTGAGCGCAGGAAACTTCATTGATTGCTCCGACGGCTAAGCGCATCCGCCTAACGAGTATTCGGTCTGAAAAATCTGTAATTTAAAGCGGAATAATTCTGTCTAATCTGGCGGTGAGGCACTGTAGCAGGCCGGGAGCGCGAAATGTGCTTCACGTATTTTAGCTTATCAGAGTGTGTGACTTCAAAAACAAGCATAAGATTGCCAGAGTTCCGGGATCTGCGATCCGAATGTCTTCCTACTTCTTAATTCCTAATTTTTACTTCTTAATTCTTCCTTTGCCCTTCCCAATCTGCGGGCGAGTTCGGATTTGTTTTCTGTCCAGTGATACTCCGGGTCCATGGTGACTTGTGTCCAAACCAAATGTCCCGAGTAACGCCAGTTGTCGAGCAGAACACCTTGTTCGAACGGTTGGCCTCTGGCCGTCACTACGATGGCGTTATGCTCGCCGTTGGTGTTGACAAAAGACTCGGCCCAGTGGAGCTCGAGCGTTTGCAGCTTGAGCGCGTCCAACCGAAGGAGTAGCTCCGTGGCCCACTGAAAACAGAGTCCCCCTTTCCTCGCTCCTATATTGACGAGCACATTCTGAAGGCCGGGCAACCACACCACGCGCCACTCGCGGCGTAGTTCTACTCCAGTCATGTATGCGGTGTAGGCGACTCGTCGAGCTTCATCTGGGCTGACGTTGGGTGAGCGTGCTGCGATTCGCATTCTCAGGGCGGCGTCATCAGCAGATCTGGCAACGAAAAGCTCTGTGCGCCGGCGTCCGCTCTCCCAAGGCGGGGAAAGCGCGAGTACCACCACCGGCACTACCGCGAAAATGGTAACGCCCCAAGACAAACAACGATGAAAAGACATTTTCAGACCCATATTTAACGCCCTGAGTAGCGCGTGATCGAGGCATTTGGGAATGCCGAGATTCGACGTCGCTCACATCCTCGAAGGTAGCGTGCAGAAAGCTAATAATCAGGTGCGAGTTGCGGTGCAGTTAATCAACGCAAAACGACGCGGATCTCTGGGCAATCACCTACGATCGCAAACTCACCGCCATCCCCTCAGGCGTACATCAAATGCCTGGCAATCTTGCTGTCCACGGTTCCTTCCAGATACTCAACCGTGAAGGGTTTGGTGATGTAGTCCACGGCACCGAGCGCCAGCGCTTTTTCGACACTCTCAAAATCATTGGAGCCGGGGACCATGATGACTTTTGTCTCGGGACTGATTTCGGTCGCCCGGGCGAGGACGTCAAATCCGTTGAGCCTGGAGTGCAAGTTGATATCGAGGAGCATGTCTTCAGGCCGCAATTCTTCAAGCAATCGCAGGGCTTCGCCGGGCGTTGTGGCCGTGAAAACCTCGCCCTCGAAGTGGTCCTCAAAATGTTCCCGCAACAAACAGCAAAGGTCGAATTCGTCGTCTACGATCAACAATTTCATGCCCGCAAGGTTCCATGCGAGCGCAGTCTGAGCCGACGCGCTATGTCACTGATTTCCTTCGCGGGGAAGTACACTGGTAAAATTCGCAGCCCGCTGTCCGCGCTTTTTACCTGCTCAGGTCACCGGCTTACGCGCGGGTCCTGCCATGTTACATTCAGGCACATGAAAACGAACCGGGTCGAAGCGTTCAGCGACGGCGTGATGTCCATTCTCATTACCATCATGGTTTTGGAGCTAAAGCCACCCCACGATCCGACTCCGGCCTCCCTGGCGATGATGTGGCCGACATTTTTTGCCTATGTCCTGAGCTTCATCATCATCGCTATTTACTGGGTCAATCATCATCATCTCATCCACCTTGTGATCCGGGTCGACTCCGTCATTCTTTGGGCAAATATCAATCTGCTCTTTTGGATCTCGCTCATTCCCTGGGTCACGGTTTACCTGGGCGACAATCATGCGCTCCCATTCCCGGTGGGACTTTATGCTGCGGTCTCGACTGCGGGCGCCATTTCCTTTTTCGTTCTGCGCGCATCGATCGCCCGCTATCATCACGAATCTGAGTTCAAGCGGTTGAACAAAAAAATGGCGCGCAAAAACCTTATTGCCATTCTCATCTATCTCGCCGCGATTGCCGCGGCCTTCATCTACACGCCACTCGCCTTAGTCATGATCGCGTTGCCGGCAACGATGTATTTCCTGCCGGAACGTTCGCTCGAGAAACTCCAGCACTCGCTCTGATCTTCGTTTCGTGATTACTCTTCTTGGTCATCCGCATGACTGCTCAATAACTGCGACATTCTTTCGGTAATGGCTATCATGTTTGCCTCACTTCGATCGTAACCGTAGACAACAAAGGGAAAGTTGAGTGGCTCTTGGATTTTCCAGATCGCGTCGTGCTGATCCGGCGGCAGAATTGATGCCGGATCGCCCACGGCGATCCATCCAATTGGCACAGTCGCTTCTTCGGGCAACCGTGTCTTCAAGTGTACGACTCCGTTAACTCGTACCTCGCTGCGCGCATCTAAAACGGCACCATGAAAAACCGCTGCGCCCGTCGCGATAAATACCTCATTTTTTATCGTGCAACCTGCGATGTGCGCATTCGGCCCGACCAGGCAGTGATTACCAATCCGAGTAGAATGACGCGAGGTGCTCCTGATCACTGCATTCTCAAGCACGATGCAATGCGTGCCAATCTCATTCGAGCCGCCCTCGGCCACGAGACATGCCCCAAACATAATCCGGCAATGCGCGCCGATAAGAATGTCACCGCACACGGTCGCGGTCGGAGCGATATAAGCCGTTGGATCAATAGTCGGTTTCTTTCCACTGTGGCTAAGAATCATGATGGAAGTGCTAACGATGCTTCATTCGTGGCAGCGTTCATAGCAACCGGCTGTGTCGCCGACCTTGCGCTGGCGCATCGCCAATGGGCCAAAGCTACCACTCTTCCGCGTTGAACAATGGGGTTCTTTTTTGAACACACGGCCCGAAGCGCTCACTGCCAACTCACTCACCGCTAGCTCGCGGCCACTTGCATGTCCGGCTCGAAGCCGGTCCTCTTGCTCATTCCCGGTCGCTCCATTCCCATTCCTACTTTCCGTTGGCCTTGCCGCCCCATCGGGCCTTTGTCAGCATTACCAGATGAAGCATTTTCTTCTGGCCTGTCTTTTCCCGACGCTGCTAACAGCTCAGAGCATGCGACTGACTGAACAGTTGGGTAAGACCGTCCTTTATGGCGATATTGCTCTTTCACCCGATGGCACACGCGTCGCCTGGGTGCAGTCCACCGCCGCCACGACCTCGCAGCAGACTTGCGTTCGCGGCACATCAGGAAACGCGCCAGCCACAATGGTGAACATCGGCAGCACGGGAGAGCGAGTCGACTCCGATCCCGCCTGGTCTCCCGATTCTAAGACTCTCGCACTGTTTTCGGCCGCCAGTGAAAAAGGCCAAAAACAGCTCTGGACAGTAAACGCTGACGCTTCTGATCCTAAAAAGCTCACAAATTTAGCGGGATATGCCGCTCGTCCTCGCTGGTCGCGGGACGGGAAAGAAATTGCCTTTCTCTATATAGAGGGGGCGGAAGGCGGCGGGCCGTTAATGGCCGCGCCTAGCGTCACTGGCATCGTCGACACTGCTATTCATAACCAGCGGATCGCTGTCCTGGACGTTGCCACTCGCCAGTTTCATCAGGTTTCTCCGCCGAATCTTCACATCTACGATTTCGATTGGTCTCCCGACGACAAAACGTTTGTCGCAACAGCCGCTCCAGGGCCGGGCGATAACAATTGGTGGATCGCGCAGATTTACAGCATCGACATCGCAAAAGGAAGCGCGACATCCATCTACAAACCTTCTTTTCAAGTCGCGGTGCCGCGGTGGTCACCGGATGGCAAATCGATCGCGTTCATTGAAGGCCTGATGAGCGACGAGGGATTTCACGGTGGCGACCTCCTCACTGTCTCGGCCTCCGGGCACGATGTCGTGAGTCGCACGCAAGGTCGCAAGAGTTCGGTCAGCTCCCTGTTCTGGCCGACGCCGGATCGCATCCTTTTCACGGAATACGTCGGAGGCGGAACTGCAATTTCGGAACTGACGCTCGCCAATAATTCCGTGCGGACAATCTGGAAAGGCGCCGAAAGCCTGCACGCCTTCGGTAATTTTCCTGACTTTGCCCTTTCCAAAGACGGCAAGGTTGCGGCCGCGGTCCGGAGCACCTATGAAATGCCGCCCGAAGTTTGGGCTGGGTCGATCGGTGACTGGCGACAGTTGACCGCTAACAACTCGGCCCAAACGCACGCGTGGGGTAAGGCCGAGAACCTCGAGTGGACGAATGACGGGCTCAGCATTCAGGGATGGCTGCTCCCGCCCGCGAAAGTGGAGTCCGACAAAAAATATCCGATGGTCGTGCTGATCCATG
>QHNB01000326.1 GCA_003217965.1 Verrucomicrobiota bacterium
TGCCCATAAGTTGTCCCAAGGCAACGCAGCCCTCAAACTCCAGATCTCCGTCCGAACTCTGCAAGAATGGGAACAAGGACGAGCCATCGCCCGCGGTATCGCGCTCGTTGCCTTGCGCAAACTGATCGCCTTCTGAAAGGCGGTTAGCCCAGTTGACATACGTGACTCACGTATGTCAGCGCGATCCAACGATCATAGCAGGCCGTCACTATTCGTCTTAGGCAAGCGTAGCCTCCACTGCGGCGGGAAAAATGTCGCTTACGTCCCCTTCCAAGCGGAGCGTCACGCACGGTTCGTGATCGTGATCGGTCGCTCCTCGATTGATAACGATATAGGGAACTCCGCGTTGAGCCGCTACCAGCGGGAATGATGCAGCTGGATATACCGACAACGTAGAGCCCAATGCTACCGCCAGATCCGCTTCCATCGCAGCCTTACTTGCCCGTTCAAGTTCTCGCGGATCGAGACTCTGACCAAAGCTAATCGTTGCCGGCTTCAGGAATCCGCCGCAGTGACAGAGTGGCGGTCTGCGATTGAGCCGGAAGAATTCGAAATGCGGTGCAGGATCGTCTTGCCAATGGCAAGTCTGACATTCGACCAGGGCGTTTGTGCCATGTAGTTCGACAAGTAGCTCCGCGCTGGTCCCGGCAAGCCGGTGCAGACCATCGATATTCTGCGTAACGACGGCCCGCACTTTCCCCGCTCGCTCCAAGGCGACGATGGCATGATGCACCACATTGGGTCGCGCGCTCCGAAAGGCATTCCACCCTTCCAGTTTGTAATCCCAATGCTCGGTCCGTGCTGCTTCCAAACTCATGAAATCGTGGAAATAAACGGGCTGACGCCGGGTCCAGACCCCTTGCGGCCCGCGAAAGTCCGGAATTCCGCTGCTGGTCGAAATGCCGGCTCCGGTGAAAATCAGCGCGTTCTCCGCAGTGCAAAGGTAATTGCCGAGGACCGTAGTGTGATCCCTATCCATAATGAAATTTGGATCTATGGTTTCGCATTCTTCCAAGCATTCTAGGCTTGCCGCGCACTGAGCGACATAGTGTTATTGCTGGTCCCACGATGTCAGAAAACGCTTCTAACGGTTCTCCTCACGTCGTCGTTCGCGGGGATTCCGCCGGCTTCGCTCAAGCCGTTCAAATTGGTCGACACCGTCTTGCCGGCGATGAACCGGTCGCTTTCGGTGGAACCGATACCTGACCATCTCCCTACGACCTTCTCCTGGCTTCGCTGGGCACTTGCACTTCGATGACGATCTCTCTTTATGCCCGCAAAAGAAGTTGGCCACTCGAGAGTGTGACCGTTTCCCTTCACCACTCGAAAATTCACGCGGTCGATTGTGCGGAGTGCGAGACCAAAGAAGGAAAGATCGACCGGATCGAGCGCGAGATTCACCTGACCGGGCCTCTTACTGATGAACAACGGTCCAAGCTTATGGAAATCGCGGATAGATGTCCGGTTCATCAGACCCTTACTTCCGAAATCAATATCAAAACTCGGGCGGTCTAACCTGATTGGTTAACGAAGAGGCGTCGAGTTCGCCGCGGCTTAACATCGCGCTTGATCTTCCGCCGCGTCCGCTCTGATCCGCCTCGACAATCGAAGCTGGAATGGGTAGTTCTCTGAATTCGCAATAACAACGTTATCAATGAATCGGAAAGGAGTTGGATATGGCCTATTACTTAGTCCAAGGAGCATACACAGCCGAGGCTTGGAAGGCTTTGGTAAAGAAACCACACGACCGAATTGAGGTTGTCCGCACTACGCTCGCAAAACTCGGCGGTCGAGTCGAAGGCGCCTGGTTTGCCTTCGGTGAGTACGATGTCGTTCTAGTCATGAACGTGCCCGACAATATCAGTGCGGGCGCTTTCGCCCTAGCGGTGGCAGCTGGAGGCGCTTTCAGGACGAGCAAGACGACTCCGCTAATGTCCATCGCTGACGGCATCGAAGCGATGAAGAAGGCGGGCACGCTCGATTACCGGCCGCCGACGGCGTAATCGCGCAGAAACCAGTGTTCGGAAAGTACGCTCGAGGATGCCAAAGACTCGTTAGCGAGCGTAGCAGGATGATTGCGTTGTCGCGTCGGATGTAATAAACCGGCTGTATGCGCCGCAAGCGGCCAAAAAAAGAGTTTCCAGCACGTCGCAAATTCAATCTGCGGCGTGACGCCAGCATTGGCACCGGACAACGGAAGATCGAACGCGTTTTTGGACTACCGGAAGGCAGCGTGCGACTCCATTTACCCAGCGGACGACCGGCTCGAGCGGACAAAAGCGTGAGAGCGCTTTTGTCCGACTGGGATTCGCGATAAATCCAGCAGCCACTCCGCCGAAACGGGAGGGCGTTTCTCCCGCAAAATTTGTGCTTGTTTTTCCGCGAGCAATTTGATTGAAATCGCGTCGAGGGCGCGAAACGACGCTGGAGTTGTCGTAGTCATTCATTGTCAACGTCACGCCGTGCCGCGCACGAGCGAGGTAAAA
>QHNB01000327.1 GCA_003217965.1 Verrucomicrobiota bacterium
GTGGCCGCAAATAAAATTCTTCGATCACGATTTTAGTCAGTGCCGCAGCGGGCAGGGCAAGAATTGCACCAGCCAATCCGAAAAGCCAACCCATGGCGACGGTGAAAAACAGGATCAGCACCGGATTCAATCGCATCTGTTTTCCAAGAATGAATGGGACCAGAAAATTCACTTCGATTTGTTGCACGAACAAAATCGCAGCCAGCGCAAGCCAGAATTTCACCACGCTGATGCCCAAGGCGACAAAAAGAACTGGAAACGCGACCAGAACTGGACCGATGTTCGGCAGGAATTCGCCGAAGAAAGCGAGCACTCCGAAAACGAAGGCGGGCTGGACACCGACCAGCCACAGCAGTGCGCCCGTGGAAAAGCCCGTGATCACACCGTTAATCGCCACGCCACGGGCCCAGGCCGTCATCTGTTCCGTCATGCGAATAAGTGTGCGGCGCGCCTTCTCGCGGTGGCGTTCGGGCGCGAGCGCGAGATAACCAACGACCAACGGCCGCGGATTTGAGAGCACAAAAATCAGGAGTAAAACGGCGAATACGAAGACGAAAACGCCGCCGACTACGCCAATGGTCGAACGCAGCAGCACATTTGCCATGGTCCCGGCCTGGTTCCCGACAGCGCTCGCGATTTGGTCGGCTTGGGGCAACGCATCTTGGAAGGAAGGATAGCGCTGAGCGAGATCGGCGATATGCGTCCGAATCGATTGCCACGCGCCAGGGGCACGTCGCACCAAGGTCTGCAATTGGTCGGCGAAAATCGGAACGGCAACGGCAACAATCAGGACCGCAATTGCGGTCAAGCCCAGCAGAACCAATGCGACACTGACGGGGCGCGGAATGTGATGGCGTTCAAGCCAGACCACGACCGGATTCAGCACCATTGCCAGCAGGACGACGATTCCGAAAAGGAGCAGGACCGGAACAAGCGAGCTTAGAACAATCCAGGCGACGATGAGAAAGACAATGAGAACGAGTAAACGGCGGGCATCGCGATAGGTGAACGGCCCTACTTCGTCGTGCTGTTGTTGTGGGTTGTTGTTCACAGGTTATTAAGGCGATGAAGGCAGGTTGACCAAGGCGCGTTCTAACATTGTCGAGATGGATTGAACAGCGGCGACATCGCCGCGGAACGCGACCCGCTTCGGCACGACATTTGGACAAGATTCGTCTCGATTGATGCGGCGAGGTGCGGACTTCGAGCAATTATTCCGGCGGCGGACCGCGAAATGGATCGAGCTTATCGAATCGCGGTAAAGTGATCGCGCGCGTTGTACGTGCGCTTTCAAATATTGCTTCGATGATCCGTTGGTCTTGCAGGCCTTCCTCTCCGGGCGTGTAAGGTTGACGATCACTGATGACACAGTCGGCCATGTGATCGAGCTCATTCGCGAACTGATCGCTCTCCGCGATTTGCGGCAGCGGCGGCTGCTCCGGTTTGGCAAACATTTTCAATCCGTGATAGGGGAACGCTGGATCCATCCCGAAGATACCACGCTCGGCCACCGCACGGTACGATTTCGTGTCGTAAGTATCGAAACTGCACATGCAATTCGCCAGTACCCCACTGGGAAAACGCATTTGCCAGATGATGGTTGCATCGATTTCCCTGAAACGCGGATCACCGGGCGGACGGAATGTGCGCGCGAAAACTTCCATCGGTTCTTCACCGAGCAGAAAACGAATCGTGTTGATGCAGTAAATGCCGACGGCCCCGCTCCCGGAAAACGCTTTGCTCAAGCGCCATTCCATTTTCTCGACCCGCTGGCCGTTGTCGGATTCAATATACTTCACCGAACCAAAGACTTTTTCTCTTACGATCCGTTGCATCGCGTGATTGATTGGTTCGTATTGAATGCGATATGCGATCATCAGCTTGACCCTCGCTTTCTTGCAGGCGTCGATCATTTGCTGGCATTTCATTGCGCTCACTTCCATGGGTTTTTCGCAAAGGACGTGTTTACCCACCCGAGCGGAGCGCTCTGTAAACTCGGCGTGCATCGAGTTCGGCAAGACGACGTAAACGACCTGCACGTCTTGGTTGTCGCGAATGCGATCGAAATTCTTGTAATCGTAAATACTCTCGCTGCTGACGCCATTCGCCTCTGCCAGCTTTTGCGCTTTGGCTGGATCTCCACTGACAAGGGCTGTCAATTTTGCTCTCTTGCTCGCGCGAAATGCGGGAAGCAATTGTTTCTGACTTAATCGACCCAAACCAACGAGAGCAAACCCCACGCGCTGATCTTGTGGTAATGGTTCACTTTGCGCAGCGCTCACCGGCGTTAGAGCGGGTGAGCCAGTCGGCTCAGCCGCTACGGCAAACCGTGCAATCTCTGGCGCCAGTGTTGCCGCAAAAATCCCCCGCGCGGTCCGGGAAATGAAGTTCCGGCGGTTAAAGCTCGTAAAGACGGCGGTTGTCTCCATGATACGGATTCGCGAGCGACAGCGGCGCTGGTTTGTCAATCTTGCACGCGCCGCCCCTGCCAGAACAGTATGCCGCTTTAATCTTTGAAAACCATGCATTGGAAAATTTTTGTCGCTTCGCTCACGATCGCTCTTTCAACATTCGCGCAAACGCCTTCCCCGAGTCTGTCGGCTGAAAGCAGCGGCAAACGGCCGTTTACGTTCGAGGACATGATGAAGTTAAAGCGGGTCGAGCGACCGGTCCTGTCGCCCGTCGGCAAATGGGTTGTATTCGGCGCCGAAGATGTCGATCTCGAGGCCAACACGAAGATCTCACATTTATGGATCGTGCCGGCGACTGGCGGGGAATCGAGGCGATTGAACGAGACGCCGAATCACGAAGAACGGCCGCGTTTTTCGCCTGATGGGAAGCGGCTGATCTGGAGTTCGAAGGCGACTGATCCGTCGCAAATCTGGATGTGCGATTTCGATACCGATATCGGTGCGCTGACAGGTAAACCGCATCAGGTCACGAACATCTCAATCGGCGCCGATGGAGCGATCTGGTCGCCGGACGGTAAGAACATC
>QHNB01000328.1 GCA_003217965.1 Verrucomicrobiota bacterium
GGATAAGGTCCGTCTTCACGCTCGTGGTCAATTGCCACCCGACTATCAAGCGAATCTGGGCAAGGGCTTCGATGGCTCTTGCGTAAAGTTTCTCGGTGTCGATTACGGCGAACTGACCGAATGCGCCCTACAAGGTGGCACCGATGAAGAGATTTTGGCCTGGTGCTTCGAGAGCGGCCGCAGGCCGTCAGAACGCGAGATTCACGTTTGGAACGAATTTATGCGCAAACTTGGTTGGAACGATGAAGTTACTGAAACTCTCAAGCGCCGCAAAAAAGAGAGCGACCTCGAAGATCGTTCTGATATCCAAACCATGTTCCAGTTTATCGATGCGGACGAGGGCCGAGAAATTACGGCTAGCAACGTGTAGCGGCGGTCTCCGACCGCCAAAGAGAAGCCCGATTAGCGCCGGAGGCGGCAACTTTCGCGTCTAGGGCACCGAAATTTGCGCAGGACGCGACGGCGGTGGTGGTGGCCGGGTCCGCCAATCGATAAATTTCCACACCGCCAGCACAAGCAGGACGGTAATAATCGCGGCGACGAGCTGCCGCCTCCATGATTGATCCAAAGCGCTACTCCGATAGCGTATCAATTCGTTCGGCCAAGGCAAAATCGAGATCGGTTAGACCGCCTTTGCTGTGGGTCGAAAGAACGAGGCGCACCTTGTTATAGCGAATGTCAATGTCGGGATGATGCTCCTCCTCGTCCGCTACTTCCGCGACCGCATTCACAAAATCGATGGCGTCAGTGAAATCATCGAACTCAAAAGTGCGCTCGATATGCTTTTTCTCCAGCTCCCATTCCGGGATCTTCTTCAAGCGATTTTTCAGCTCATCGGCTTTGATCAGGTCGGCCATAACGGCAAACGAGTAACACCCGAAATTTGTTTTGCAAACGGTGATTCGGATCGTTCCGAACGACATTATGCCGACATCAAATCTGAAGGATCTTCCGCACGTTTTTTGTTGAATCGAACACCTCGAGGGCCGTCACCCGGGCAACCTGTGAAAACGAATGCCAGTCTGCGATCACCTCGCCCACAGCTTGGGTGGCGGATTGGAGATCGCACACGAATCGGAATCCATTTTGCCCAGGCAAATATGCCGTGGCACCGGTATCTTCCGTGATCACAGGCCGACCCATGGCCAGAAAAACTGCGGCGCGATCGCTCAACCAACCCGTGCGCCATGACACATCGACGCCTTTGATCGCAGTGAATTCAGCGCTGGCCGACGCGACATAGCGTTGATAACGCCGCGCTGTCCTGGCCACGCGATGCGGATCGACCAGGTACCAGCCCCGCTTAGCCAAACGCTCGCGCTCGGGATCGGCGGCGGAGATGTTCATCGCTAATTCAAAACGCGCGTTTCCCACTCTCGCCGGCAGATCGAGATATTTTTCGAACGCGTATTTCTTGGAAAGATCCGGAAAGTTGCCGTCCACTTCCACTGCCCCACCCCAATACCACTGTCCAATGGTAGTGAATCTCGTGATCCGAGGCTTCCGCTTCGGCTTAATCAGCTCGGTATCGACGAGCGGGAAAAACGTTTTCCAACTGAGTGTCGACTTCGGCAGCTTGCAATCTGCCGCGCCGGCATTTAGGCCGATCGTCCAAAATTCATGATGGGTCGATTGCCCCATCTCTATCTTCGTCATCCAATAAAAGATTTCGCTCGGATCGAGATCGCAAAAAATGCGGCGTTCGAATTCCAACAGTAGGGGCGGATGAACGGAATAACTCAAATTCAGCAGCGTATTGGGACCGGCCAATCGGTTCAGCAAGTCCTCTCGGCTGATTCCGGAACAGTGCATTTGCTTGAGATGATGGGAATCATTCGGGCGCGGCTGATAGAGGAGACAATATCTTTTCGCCAATCCGTGGGCACGCAGTTGCGCCTGAAAACTGCGGATCGCACCTTGGTCGGCCTGCTCGTTTCCGGTTCCCGGGAAAATTTCGAGCCAGATGGCATCGAGGCTTAACCGCCGGAGCCCGAGCATCCACTGCAATGGCACCGACAACACCCCTCCGCCTTCGCGATACTTCGCGGCGAAGCCGCAGCCGAGAAATACGGTCACGCGCGCAAGGTCGCCCGTGCCGCGGGTCACTCAAGTCCAACTGCCCGGCCGCTTAGAAGATTCTCCCGTGCGGCAGATGAGCTTTGCCCGTGAACACGTGCGGTTTTTTCGGCAAGCTCTCACAGATACCGGCGTCGGGTAGTGGGATAACCGAGCCGAGGAATTGTGGCTGTTGCCGGACCTTGAGTTCCTGCTCCAGATCATAGCCGAACCCGATCAACTCCGGTTCATGCAGGAATGTGCTGTATATCAGCATTCCGGCAGGCCTGCCGGACGAGCGAACCCCTACCGGAAGCGACAGGTTTGGATATCCAGCTACGGCTGGTCCGGTGGAATTCGTCAAGTGAGGCGCAACAATCGCGTCAAGATCTTGCGCCGCGAGAGCGTTGTCGATGCCTGTACGTGCCGTGGTTCGAGCGTTTGTTCTCGCGGCAAGATAAACTGGGTCCGTAAGATCTCCGCTGGTGGACTCCGCCAATTCAAAGACCTCCTGACCGTAATAGGGCATTTCTGCAGGGCAGTGTGCCAGGTCAAATGCAATCAAATCGGCCAGCGTATGCATGTCCGTATGCGAAAGCGTTGCCAGGTACTCGGCGATCTGTGCTTTAAACTCAAACAGCAGAGCCGTGAACTCGTCGCCTGTGTAGGCGAACACGTCGCCCGTATCGGTGTCGACAACGGTGGCGCCGAGAAACTTCATCACGTCCAGCGCGTGCTCGGCGAACATAACGGTCTCTTCGTCGCCCGGGATGCCGCTGCCGTAGTAGCTGTAATCGAAAAAGCGCATGTCACGGCCAATCCGTGCACCATCAAGCGCGCCACGCTGTAGAAACTGCGTGTAATCGCTCGGTACGCTGTGCCCGACCACTTCGCCAAAGGGCGACTGCAATACGCCGAGAAGAATCGCCACGTCAGTGACGCTG
>QHNB01000083.1 GCA_003217965.1 Verrucomicrobiota bacterium
GGATCGCATCCTGTTCACGGAATATGTCGGGGGCGGAACCGCAATCTCGGAACTGACGCTCGCCAATAATTCCGTGAGGACAATCTGGAAAGGCGCCGAAGGTCTTTACGCTTTCGGTAATTTTCCTGACTTTGCCCTTTCCAAAGATGGCAAGGTAGCAGCCGGTGTTCGCAGCAGTTATGAAACACCGCCCGAGGTTTGGGCCGGACCTATTGGTGAATGGCGGCAATTGACTGCCAACAACTCGACTCAAACTCCAACGTGGGGCAAAGCCGAGAACCTCGAGTGGACGAATGACGGGCTCAGCATTCAGGGATGGCTGCTCCCGCCCGCGAAAGTGGAGTCCGACAAAAAATATCCGATGGTCGTGCTGATTCATGGCGGACCTTCCGGCCTAACGACACCGGAGTGGCCAGCTAGTTTTGGAATGGCCAGAGCGATCGTCGCCGCTCTCTCATCTCGTGGTTACTATGTCCTTTTGCCAAATCCGCGCGGTAGCTACGGCCAGGGAGAGAATTTCACACGCGCCAACGTGAAAGACTTCGGCGGCGGCGATCTTCGAGATACTCTCGCCGGCATCGATGCTGCCATTGCGAAATATCCGATCGACCCTGCGCGTCTGGGTGTGACCGGCTGGAGTTATGGCGGATTCATGACAATGTGGACGGTCACGCAGACAAACCGTTTTCGCGCCGCCGTCGCCGGTGCCGGCATTGCCAATTGGCAAAGTTATTATGGCCAGAATCTGATCGATCAGTGGATGATCCCGTTCTTCGGTTCATCGGTGTACAACGACCCGGCCATTTACGAAAAAAGTTCGCCCATTCACTTCATTAAGAACGTGAAGACCCCGACCCTCGTCATTGTCGGCGAGCGCGACGCCGAGTGCCCCACCCCGCAATCCTACGAATTCTGGCACGCGTTACGGACTTTAGGAATCCCGACCCAGCTCGTTATTTATCCCGGCGAAGGCCACCTTTTCATTAAACCGGAGAACCAGGCCGATCGGCTCGACCAAACAGTCGCCTGGTTCGACAAATATTTGCAGTGACCGATTTCCGCCGGTCTGATTCCTTCTGCGCCTTGTACTTTCTTATTTCCTACTTTCTACCTGTGGTGGGGTGCCGACGCACTACGCGGCAGTAAGTCTCACCGGTAATCTCCGCGCACCCCAATTGCCACGTCGTTCTTCGAAAACTCCAGCGATTTTGTAGCCGCAGAATGTACATCTGCCGTTTTCAAGGTGCCACTCGCCCAGCTCATACCAATCACGTTCGATGAGCAGCGCGCCGCAACCGGGGCACCATGTGCTGCCGCCGTGTGAGTCGTGAACGTTGCCAGTGTAAACGTAGTGAAGTCCTTTTGAGCATGCGATCTCTCGCGCACGCGTCAGCGTGACTGCGGGCGTGTGGGATTTATCGAGCATTTTGAAGTCAGGATGGAACGCCGTGAAATGCCACGGCACATCCGGGCCGAGATTTTCCACGAACCATTCGGACGCGCGATGCAGTTCCTCATCGCCATCGTTTTCGCCCGGAATTAACAGTGTTGTAACCTCAAACCAGACATTTGTCTCGTGCTTTAGATACTTCAACGTGTCGAGCACGGGCGCCAGCTGCGCGAAACAAAGCCGATGATAAAACTGATCCGTAAACGCCTTCAGATCGACATTGGCCGCATCCATGTGCCGGTAAAATTCGGCACGCGCATCGTTAGTGATGTAACCAGCCGTAACCGCCACAGCTTTAATATTGCGTGCGCGACACGCCTCGGCTACGTCGATCGCGTATTCGGCAAAGATGACGGGATCATTGTAAGTAAACGCGACTGATCTGCAGCCGAGCCTTTCTGCCGCGAGCGCGATTTGTTCCGGCGAGGCTGCGTCGGCGAGTTTGTCCCATTCGCGCGCTTTGGAGATATCCCAGTTCTGACAAAACCGGCAGCCGAGATTGCAACCCGCCGTGCCGAACGAGAGCACACTGCTGCCTGGCAGGAAGTGATTCAGCGGCTTTTTCTCGATAGGATCGACGCAAAACCCGCTGCTTCGGCCGTAGGTCGTCAAAATCATGCGATCGCCCAAGCGTTGCCTGACAAAACAAAATCCGCGCTGCCCTTCGTTCAGCTTACAAAAACGCGGACACAATCGGCATTCGACGCGCCCATCGGGCAACATTACCCACCAACGCCCCTGATAATCCGATGGTTTCAGCTCCGCGACCATTGAAGGCAATATCGCTGAATTTTAAGAGCAGTGAAAATGTTTCAACCGGTCGAAACTGCCCTCAGCTAGCCGTTGCCGGGGTAGAATGGGGTCGCGCCTTAACATTTGACATTCAGTTGTCCTCACGCCCGTAATTCTCTACCGATCAAAATCAGTTATTCCTTCTTTTTATAGCCGAAGAAGCCGCGCTGGCGGATGAGTTCTGCCACCTGCGGTGGCACCATTTCATCCCAGCTCTCGTCCCCGCTAGCGATGCGCTTGAGCACGTTCCCAAGGGCTACCCCCCGGCAGGCCGACCACGTTGAAAAAACTAATGACTAAGAGCGTAAGCGATGGCTTCGTCAATACTCATCACTTTGCCGCGCGCCCAAGCAGCTGCGAACACCTTTCGGTCAAGGGCGTCGCGAATTGCAGCGATACGACGCTCGTGCCGGGCGCGTTGGCGCGGGGGCAGCGCCATGCCGAGACTTTCTCGAATGCCTTCTACTGCGCCGAGCAATTGCGCCGCCGCTTCGGCCTGTCCGCCAGATGCAAAACACAACCACGCACAAATGCTCAGTTCGGCCGCGATGCTCTCTTTATCACCTACCTCTTGGCTGTTTCGCAGACCGGCCATGCAGAGTCGGCGAGCCTCATCGAATTTCCGCTCCTCCGCTGCTAACTCTGCGAGATTGATCCCAAGCGTGGTGGCGTACTCGGACTTCTGGCCCAGCTCGTCTGCGACCTGTAATCCTTCTTCGTACAATGTGCGAGCGCGAGTATAGTCACTCCGGTCGAACGCAATTTTCCCAAGGCCCTCAAGCGCGCCCGCGACCGCTCTCTTATGCGCAAGCTTCCGGCCGATCGTCAAAGCTTCCTCGTAGTAGCCGGCGGCCTTTTCGATGTTGCCGAGGGCAGACTCTATCTCGCCCAGGATGCGAACCACTATCCCGCCCTCTTCATCGCCGCACCGACTCATCGTCAGCACAGACTGTTCAACCAAGTCGCGGGCGCGCTCGTAATCGCCTTGCAACAACGCAACGACACCTAAATCTGCTAACGATCTCCAGACAAGATCGTTGTCGCCCAACTCTTTTCCGATCGACAAACTTCGATCAAGCAAAGGGACGGCCCGGGCAAGCTCACCGCGATAGGCGGCCACGCCGCCGAGATTGTTGAGTGCCATCCCGAGCCAATGCTCGTTTCCTGATTGTTCACACAAACGCATACCTTTTTCGGTGAGGGCGACGGCGTGTTCATAGTCGCCCTGCCAGCAGGCAAGCCGGCCCGCGTGGACATAGGCTTCTCCCCGGAGTTCCGCTAGTGTCGCTGGGCTTTGTGCGATCGTCCTCTTGAACCATTCCTGGCCTTCAGCCAAATAGCCTCGTCTTTCCCAAAACCAAGCCAGTGCATTCGACAGCTTCAATGCACTTTCCGGATCGTTTTCCGCCGCCCACCTCAGCGCTGCGAGCAGGTTGGCATGCCCTGCTTCCAACTCCTCGGAGGCCAGCCGCTGCTCCGGGCCAAGCAAGCGCGGCTCAGTCTCCTGAGCGACGCGAAGGAAATAATCAAGATGCCGGCGTTGCACTGCAGGCATAGCGCCGCTTTCTCGCAGTCGGTCCTGCGCATATTGCCAGATCGGTTCGAGCATGCGGTAGTGCGTCGTACCATCCTGCTCGCGGACCAGCACGAGCGACTTTGCCAGCACCTGCGTGAGTAAATCGAGTATTTGCTCACGCTCTATTCCCTCTGCGACACAAACGTTTTCCGCCGCTTGCAAATCGAATCCGCCTGCAAAAACTGCAAGCCGCTGAAACAAGCGTTGCTCGGCGTCGGTCAGCAGGGCATAGCTCCAGTCAATGGTCGCCCGCAGCGCCTGGTGGCGCGGCAACGCCGTGCGCTTTCCGTGCGAGAGCAAGTCAAAGCTGTCCTGCAAACGGTCGGCGATTTGCGCAGCGCTCAACGCGTTCATGCGTGCGGCCGCCAGTTCAATGGCCAACGGAATGCCTTCCAGCCGCCAACAGATTCGCGCCACGGCAGAAGCGATTGTGCTCGTAAGAACAAACCGCGACTGGACAGCCACGGCTCGGTCCGTGAACAGCCGAACGGCTTCAAATTGACAAAGCAATTCTGGTGACATCGTGGTGCCCGGCTCGGGAGTCGTGAGCGATGGCACCTGCCAAATGCTTTCCCCCGGGAGGCCAATTGCCTCGCGGCTGGTGGCCAAGATTCGCAGGTTGGAGCACGTTTTCAGCAGCGTACCGGCCAGCTGGGCGCAGGCATCGAGCAGATGTTCGCAATTGTCTAGGACAAGGAGAAGGCGCTTGGATCGCAGGCGATCCGCCAGTGTTTTCATCAGCGGGCGCTTTGGCTCTTCGCGAATGCTGAGAGCTTTGGCAGCAAGTTGGGTAACGATGTCAGGATCGGAAGCGGGCGCCAATTCCACCAACCACACACCGTCCGGATATTCAGAGAGTAAGTCGGCGGCAACCTGGAGCGCGAGACGTGTCTTGCCGCAACCGCCAGCACCAGTAAGCGTCAACAATCGGGTATCGGCGAGAAGTTGTTTGATTTCTGTCAGCTCCCCTTCGCGTCCGATGAAGCTCGACAACTGCGCAGGCAAATTATTGCGCTGGGCTTCCGCCGATCGCGCCTGCATCGATTGAAGTTTCCGTGGCACGCTGGGATTGCCCACTTCGTCCGTGTAGAAATTGACCAGCGAAATTCTTCGTCCGTGTTTCACTTCGCATTCGCCGAGGTCGTGCAAGTGCGGGTTCCAGCGCGGAAGCGGCGTGAGATCGTCGGCGACGCGTTTGGACAACAGAATATGACCAGCGTCGCCACAATCCATCACCCGCTGTGCCATGTCGATACCGGCACCGGCTACATTGGTTCGCTCGTTTACATCCAGAACGACATCGACGGGACCGCTATGGATTCCCATCCGCAGCCGAATCTCGGGATGATTTTTTATGGCCGTACTAATCTCCACGGCAGACTCAATGGGCGCTTCATGATCGCTGAAAAAGACGAGCGCCATCCCATCGCCAGTCGGCAGGCAAATCAGTTTCTCCTCAGCTTCAGCGCGACGAAACCGGGCGCTGTCGCGCACAATACGATTAATTTTCGCAATGATCCTGCTCTGCTCCGGGATTAGCAGAGTCGAGTACTCAAGTACATCCATGTTGAGGACATGAGCGATCTCGAGCCTGGGACCTGATTCACCTTCGGGAGTCATCGCGCAAGCCTCGGCGCCTTTTCCGACAAATTTTGTCGGTTCTCTTTCATGGGCCGTATTACTCCTACGACCACAAGCCAGGTTATTCCTTCTTTTTGTAGCCGAAAAACCCGCGCTCGCGAATGAGCTCCGCCACCTGCGGTGGCACCATTTCATCCCAGCTCTCGTCCCCGCGAGCGATGCGCTTGAGCACGTCCCGGGAAAAGATCGGCAGATATTTCGGGTTGAAATTATCGAGCTGGACGAAGCTGCCGCGCCCTACCAGGTAATGATAAAGCGGCTGCAACTCGGGGTTCACCTTGAGCGTGTGGATGGTTTCTAACTCGTCCTTTTCCTGACGCCGCAGGGGATAGACATAGACTTTCAACTCATTCTTAAATAGCCGCCCGAAATTCTCCAGGGTGCCGCCGGGCAGGTCCGCGTAATATTTTTCGTCGAATAACTCGGAAACGCTCGGCAACCCCAAGACCACGCCAATGCGCTCCTTCGTCCGGCCGGCGAGATAAGCGGCTAGCCGGTGGTATTCGAAGTAATCGGAAATTAGCACAGTCATGCCACAGGCGGCGAGCAGTTCCGCTCGCGCGAGAAAATCACGGCGGTCCACGTCCGTGCCCCCCGCCAGCAGGTTGCGCATGGTAAGCTCCATCAGGGGCAGGATCGGTTTGTCCGCGCACCCGGGGTCCTCTTTGAACTTTGCCAGTGCGCATTTCAGCATGTCGAGATTGACGTATGTGGTCGGGCGAAAACTTCCGCGCTCGACCAGGACTGCTTTATTGTGCAGCACGTCTGACGGCTGGAGCACCTCGCGATTTGGACCAAACATGGCCGCGCCGCTCAGCCCCAACTGCACGAGCTTCAGTGCCATGACTCGATTGTCCACGTTGCGAAATTCGATCCCGCTGAGCTCGAGCAGGTCGATCTCGACGCGGCCGGTAGTCAGTTTGTCCAGCAACGACTCGATCAACTCCTCCGGCACGTGGCTTAAGAAGAAGGCGCCGTAGCAAAGGTTGACTCCGACGATGCCAAGTGCTTCCTGCTGTAGCGAAGCCTCGGCATCGAGCATCCGTACGTGCATCACGATCTGGCTCGGTTCATCGCGAACGCGGCTCTGGAATTTGATTCCCATCCACCCGTGAGTTTCGCTGCCGCCCCGGTAGCTCCGCGCCGTTACGGTGTCGGCAAAGGCGAAGAACGAAGTGTTATCGCCGCGTTCCTTCCCGAGCCGTTCCACGTCGAGATCGAACTCCCGGTCGAGCATGGCTTGCAGTCGCCTGCGCGAGACATAACGCTCAGCGTGCCCATAGATGGCGTCGCTTACTTTCATGTCGTAAGCCGACATGCTCTTGGCGATCGTCCCGGCGGCACCGCCCACCCGGAAAAACCAGCGCACCACTTCCTGCCCGGCGCCGATCTCGGCGAACGTGCCGTACCAGCGCGGATCGAGATTGATCTTCAGTGCCTTTGAATGGGTATCGATCGTTTCTTCTTTCACGTCGCAGGAGACTTAGCCGTCTTACGGGTCCTTGAATGTTCAAGTAGTGCATGAATCTCCGCAAGGCAAAGCGGGGCGTAATCTGGACGGTATCCTATTTGGAAAAGCGGAGACCGGAAACCGGATAGAGTTGCGGCCGGACACTCCGAATGAAAAATCCGCGGCCCGCGACCGCGCTACAAGCGTTGCGTCTTCAGAATCCGCGGTCAGCGACCGCGACTACAGTTTGAGTCCAAGAAATTTGTAACCGTTCTTTATTTCATCGTGTCAATCATTTCAATGCGCGCGCTTGCGCGCGCTTTCTTGCAGTGAACAAGAAAGGAATCGCAGATCCGGAGATGTTAAACTTATTTATGGATAAGCAAGTTGAGATCGAAGCTGGGCGATTTCGCCGGCTGCGTGGCTGGACGACAGGATTGCGGACGCTGGTAACGAGAGCGATCAGAGGGACGGCAAGTCTGTATCGCCTCAAATCCGGTCTCATGCTGATGCAGTTTGCGCTGCTTTGCCTCGGCTCCGCGCTTTTGAGCTCTGCTTGCGCGCACAATGATGACTCTTCGGCGGACTCTTCACAGCATCGTCGCCATCGCCGGGGCGGTTATGGCCAAGGACAAGGCGGAACCTCCGATCGCTCGAATATCTTTGGGTCGCCAACCCAGTGCCGGGCCAGTGAGGCAAGAACAGAGGTAAAAAGGAATAGCGAGCGTACTCGTAGCCCGAATGCTCAGTCTAGGGGTGCGCTTCTTGTAGTCACGGTTCGGCGGTTGTCGGATCGCAGTGGAGACGATGGGGTTGATAAGGTGAGAGCCTCGACGAGTTTCCGCTCGGATTGCACCGCGTTACGGTCCGCCAAATTATTGGCGGCCGCATCAGAGTTGCCGGGCTGTAGCCGCTACTCAGCGTGTCCCGCCGCCCCCGCATGCAACCAGGTAACTACGATGATTTCTTGTCCCACAACGATGTCTTGCAGTCCTTCCGCAAAACGGGGACTGACTTCGAGCCAGGCATCGGGTGCTCCCTCGGAACCTTGCCTAGACGCGTCGTCGCGACTTTTTATTTCGGAACGAATGAACCCAATTGGGTGAATCAAGGGGCGTTATCATCGCTTATCGGCATGGGTCAGCTTGAGTAGCGACGGACGCACAAAGCGATGGGCAAGCCAACCAGAAGTGGATGGCCGATCGGGCCGGTAATGTAGGTAGCGATGTTGAACTGGGGGTGACGGATCGCCGAAAGCGGTATAACCACGAAGTACATAAACAGGAACACCAATTCGCCGTAGATGAGGCCAGAGAGGATCGGGCGTTCGATTAGGAGACGAAGTTTTCTGCTGGCGAAGTAGTAAACGGCTGCGGCTGTAAACGCGATGATGAATTGACATAGAAGGCCAATGGCAGCGGATGTCCACCCCATCTCATGGGAGCGCGCTCCAAAGATGCCGCCGGCGATACGCTGCAGGATTCGGAAGGGCGTGGATCCGACCAGGGTGAACCCAATAAAAGCTTGAGTGATATCGAAAATACCGGCCAGGAGGCCGCCCCAGAAGATCGCGGCAAAGGGTTTGGAAGAAGTCTTCATACAGTTCGTCGGGAGACGGAGCCTCGCCTACCAGGACTCTGTCTTAGCGTAAAGTTCGACCCAGTTCTCGCGGATTCGTTTCCTTTTTTCCAGGGTTCCTGATTCGATTACTTCGGATCGCCTCGACGGACTCTCCTTGCCAACTTCGTCGTCGTAGCGAGGGCGATGGGCATCGAGGCCCTGTGAGGACGCCTCGACAGAGCGAGGCGGCTACAGCGTTGTCTTTTCGGCGGTGAGACACCGCCGCTACAGATGCGCGACGTGTGCGTTACCTATAAGATTCAGAATCTGCGGTCAATGCCCGCAGTTACAGTCTTCCAGCGACCGCGGCTACAGTTTTGCGATTTCGTGTTTTCGCTAGGCTGGCGAAGAATGCCGGTTACGTTTGATTCTCTGAAACGCCTGCTTTTCGTTTTCGTTTTGGTTCTGATCGCCGCTGGTGTCGGTCTGTACCTCGACTGGAATTGGAAGCGACCACTTTCGCCGCGTGGCGGACGTTACTTCTTTCATCGC